>JBGAVB010000171.1:0-6031 GCA_044228345.1 Anaerolineae bacterium
ATAGGCGCTGACGTCGTGCGCACGTCATCCACGTAGATGACGCCTTGGCTGGCCTGGTTATCGGGCACGCCGTCGAGCACGATGGCAGAGAGCGAGGCCGGATAATCGAGCTTTTTATTGTCTGTGCCGCTGATATGCGCCACGGGCCAGGGCGCCTGATCGTCGAACCAGGCTGTCAGCTGCTGCCAACCCTGGTGTTTGATCTGACCGAAGGTGTAGGAACGCACCTCGCCGGCGTTGTCCTTGATCCAAACGTTCAGGAAATGGCCGGCGCCATCGCCATAGACCCATGCCGTCAGGCCGGTGGGGCGGCCGGGCAGACTCAAGGCAGGGCGCGCCTCGAACACCACGTAGTTGTCGGTCACAGCCGCAAAATCGTAGGCTAACCTGGCGGCCGACTTGCCCTCTTTGACCTGCTCAGCCGAACGCGTCAGCGTGCCGTAGGGCTGCTGGCCGCGACGCCAGACGAGGTCGCGCTCAAAATCGAGCACGACGCCCGGAGGCAGCGGCGCCGCCGTGACTGCGGGGCGGGGCGAGGGCGTCGTCGTGGCGGTCGGCCCGGCCGTGTTCGTGGGCGTTGACGTGGCGCTGGGTTCGGCTGTCGGCGTATCCGATGGCTCCAGGGTGGCCGTTGGCGCCAATGTGGCGGTCGGCGCGAGTGTACCGGTCGGCGAGACGTCGGCCATGACGGTAGGCGGGGTTTCAGCGGTAGTGGCCGTTGCCAGCGGCGCGGGCGACGGCGACGCCAGGGCCAGCGCCGTGGGGGCTGCGGTGGGCGCGGAGGCCGCGCCGCGGTTGCTTGTCGCCAGCACGCCGCCAACGATCACGACAGCCAGCAGGGCCAGCGCGCCGATGAAGATCGGCAGGCGCGCATTGCGGCGCGGCGGCGCGGCAGCCGCAAGCGCCGCGGCTGGTGCAACAGGCGCCGCGGCCGGGGGTTCGCTGTTCATGCCGCGGGTGTGCGCCTCGCCAATGAACGTCTGCGCTTGATGCAGAGTCGCCGCCGATTGGACGGTGGTGGCCGCGGCGGCGGCCGTTGCAAGCGCGTCGGGCGGCAGTTCTGCCACGGCCGCGGCAAAATCGTCGGCCAGGTAGCCGGCGCGTTGATAGCGATCGGCCGGATTCTTGGCCAGCGCCTTATCTAGAATTGCTTCCAGCCGCGGCGGTAAGTCGGCGCGAGTTTGCCGCAGGGGCGGCGGCGGCTCATGAATGTGCGCATAGGTCACGGCGTAGGGCGTCGAGCGTGTGAAGGGCAGCTTTCCGCTCAACATGCGGTAGAGAACCACCCCCAGGGCGTAGACGTCGGTGCGGCGGTCCACTTCGGCGCCGGTGGCTTGTTCAGGCGCCATGTATTCAGGCGTGCCAACTACCATGCCGGTGCGGGTGAGCATGGCGCCTTCGGCCGCGCGCACCAGGCCAAAGTCCATCAGCGTCGCATGTCCGTCGGCCGTCAGCATGATGTTGGATGGCTTGATGTCGCGATGAATCATGCCGCGGCTGTGCGCAAAATCGAGCGCGCTGGCGATCTGACGCATGACCTCGGACGCCTTGCCCAGCGGCATCGTGCCGTGGTCTTTGAGCCACTGATCGAGCGTTTCGCCTTCGAGGTATTCCATTACCAGGTAGTGAAAACCGGCGTGCTCGCCCACGTCATGAATGGTGACTACGTTGGGGTGGTGCAGCTGCGCGGACGCCACGGCCTCGCGGTGGAAGCGGCGCACGAAGTCCTCATCGAAGGCAAACTGCGGCGGCAGCACCTTGATGGCAACGACACGCTGCAGCAGGGTGTCGAAGCCTTCGAAGACCATGCCCATGCCGCCGCGGCCAATTTCACGACGAATCTCATAGCGGCCAAGCCGTTGGCCCACCAGGGATGAACTCATTTGCGTCCCTCAGTAACTCCCAACATGAAAGCGATCCAAAAAACAGCCAGGTTTACGATAACATTCGGGTTGAACTGCGCCTGGATCAAGAATCCAGTCACGGCTGCGATGGCTGCGATGCCGCGCGCCTGCGCGGCGCGGTCACCGGCGGCCATCACGGCGCGCCAGGTTAGCCGGTAGAACGTGGCTATACTGGCCGCAAACGCCACCAATCCGGCCAGACCGACCGTCATCGCTTGATCCAGCAGGATGTTGTGTGGGTCAGTTACAATAGTCGAATCTGCCCAAGATGTCAATTCTGACGGGTAGTTTGTCATGAAAACGGGGGTAAACGTGGCTGGCCCGTAGCCCAGGAGCCAACGCCGGCCAACCAGGGCCGCGGTTGTGCGCCAAATGATGAGGCGCGTCGCCGTGGAGGCTCGCCGCAAGTCCGTGAACGCGGGCGCGGTAGGGGCTGATGGCGCCAGCGGCGCCTTGACCAGGCTGACCCGGTTCATCGTCACGAACCAGGCGCTGCCCAGCACGCAGACCACCAGTGCGGTCAGCGCCAGGCGGCGATCGCGCCGGCGATAGGCCAGCAGCCCCAGGCAGAGGGCTGCGGCGGCCACAAAACCGATCCAGGCTCCACGCGCCTGCGTCAGAAGCAGGCAGATCACGGTGAACCCCAGCAGCATCCCATAGCGCCATCGCGTCGCGCGCACGGTCAGGCCAGTCAACGGCGCTTCCCACAGGCGAGCCAGGATGAAGGGATTGACCAGGGCCAGATACGCGCCCAGGAAGTTGGAACGTCCCAGTGTAGACAAGACGGGCGACACTGCGTCGGTTGTCCAGGGCAGTGGATCAAGGCCCAACGCCTGGATCAAGCCATAGAGGGCGACGGGCGCGCTGCCCACAATCAGCGCCGTCGCCTGCCGCTGCCGCGCATCCACCGTATGCCAGGACGACAGGAGCAGCAAGGCAAACAGCGGGCCGGCGGCGAGGACGAGCGCGCCGTGCAAATTGTTGGGCGCGCCCCACAGGCTGCGGCCGCGATCCACCGACGCCAGCGTCGCCGCGCCGATGATGCCCAGGTAGACGACGAGCCAGCGCTGCAGTGCGGGGGGAGGCGCCAGCAGCGCCTCCGGCCGGCGCACGCGGGTCAACAGAGCGATGCCGCTCATCGCCAGGACGATCAGCAGGAAAAGGGTGATTTTGGCCGGCTCAAAGGCCGCGGCCGCCCAGGGGTTGAACCAAAGCGGCAGAAGAACAGCAACCAGCAGCCCGCCCAGGCGTATGAGCGATGGCCCGGCGGCGCTGAGCCGCGCAGCAGCCGCCATCAATCGCCATGCGCCCACAGCCAGCGCCACAGGCGGGTGAGCCAGCAGGGCGCGGCTGCCTGGCGCTAACGTGAGCTGCGCGGTGCCGGTGGTCGTGGGCGGCGGCTGCGGGACGTTTGGCGTCGGCGTTGGCGCCGACGGAATCGCCCCGGTCGTGACGAATACCTCGTCCAGGTAGATGGCGCCGCGGCTGGCTGAGCCATCGGGCACGCCGTCGAGCACGAAGGCAAAGAAGCTCACGGGGTAATCGAGCACACCGTTGTCCGGGCCGCTGATGGGCCCCGCCGGCCAGGGCGCGGCGTCGTCGAAGTAGGCTGTCATCTGCTGCCAGCCCTGGTGCTGGATGCGACCGAACGAGTAGGCGCGCACTTCGCTCGTCTGGTCCTTGATCCAAACGTTCAGATAATGGCCGGAACCGTCGCCATAGACCCAGGCGGTGAGGCCGGTGGGCCGGCCAGGCAAGGCCTTGGCCGGTCGCGCCTCGAAGACGACAAAATTGTCGGCGACGGCGGCAAAGTCATAGGCCAATTTGCCGCTGCTGGCGCCGCCTCTGACCTGCTCAGCCGAACGGGTCAATGTTCCGTAGGGCTGCGTACCCCGTCGCCAGGTCAGGTCCTGCTCAAAGTCGAAGACCAGGCCCGGTCGGGCGGGTTCCGGCGGCCTGGTGGGGGCCTTGGTCGGCGGGATCGGAGTTTTGGTGGGCGGAACGGGGGTTTTAGTCGGCGGCAGCGGCGTGCTGGTCGCCGGGACCGGCGTATTGGTCGGTGGGATCGGCGTCTTGGTGGGCGCGGCCGCCGCCTGGGTTGGCGTGGATGTCTCGACGACAACGACTTTCAAGGTCGGTGTAGCATTCGTCTCGGTAACCGGTGTGTTTGTGAGGGGCGCGGACGTGTTGGTCGCGTCGCTCCCGTTCTGCGCTGACTTGGCCGCAGTGGGCGTTGCGGTCGGGTTGGAGGGACGCTGCACCATCAGCAGCGCGCCGCCGATCACGGCCACGAGCAGTACGCCGAGGAGACCGATCAAGATGGGCATCTTGCTGGCGGGACGCGCGGTCGTGGGCGGCTGGGTGCTGGGACGCGCGGCGCCGGCCGCGACCGTGGGCGGCACAGAGTGCGCGCCTGGGCGCACCGTAGGCCCGACGGAAGGCAGCGGCGTGGGCGGGCGACCAGAAGTCGGCGCGCCGGGCGCCGGGAGCGGCGCCGACGCGGGGACTTTGCCGCCCAGGGCCGCCTCGAAGTCGCGCGCCAGTTGGCCGGCGCTTTGATAGCGATCAGCGGGCTGCTTGGCAATCGCCTTGAGCACCACCGCGTCCAGCGCTGGCGGCAGATCCGGGCGCTGTTGGCGCAGCGGCGGCGGGGCTTCATAGACATGCGCGTGCATCAAGGCGGGCGTCGTGTTGCGCTCAAAGGGCAGCCGTCCCGCCAACAGCCGATAAACGACAATGCCGAACGCGTAGATGTCCGCGCGATGATCAACGACCGTCCCTTGCGCTTGTTCTGGCGCCATATACTCTGGCGTGCCCATCACCGCGCCGGTCTGCGTCAGCGCCGCGCCTTCAGACGCACGCACCAGGCCAAAGTCCATCAGGGTGACATGCCCCTCGGCTGAGACCATGATGTTGGACGGTTTGATGTCGCGGTGTACAACCCCGCGCTTGTGCGCGAAATCCAGGGCGTCGGCGATTTGGCGCACAATGCGATTGACCTGGTCGAGGCTCAATGCGCCGCGCTCCAACCAGCGATCGAGCGTTGCGCCTTCGAGGAACTCCATGACGATGAAGTTGATCTCCTCGTGCTCGCCCACGTCGTGAATGGTGACGATGTTCGGATGTTTGAGCTGCGCGGCCATCACCGCTTCGCGTTGAAAACGACGCACGAAGCCGGGATCCATCGCCAACTGTGGTGGAAGCACCTTGATTGCTACCGGGCGCTGGAGCATCGGGTCAAAGCCGCGATAGACAATGCCCATGCCCCCGCGACCGATTTCGGCCTGGACTTCATACTTACCGAGGCGTTTGCCAACGAGTGAACCGTTCATAGATCGGGCCTTTGCGCATGAGCTAGGATGAAAAATGCAACTGTTGTTGCCTGCGATGAAAAATAGAACCGTTGTTGCCTGCGAGGAAAGATCACAGCCGCTGTATTATCGGCGAAAATGTGGGAATGGACAAAAAACCAATGCCTAGAATTTCTTTCGAGTGATGCCCTGGCGCCCCAAATCGTCTGGGGCAGCCATCCTGACAGGGCATCTTGGTGCTCGACTAGATCGCCTCGTCTGTCACTTCGTCGGCCGCTTCAGAGTCCTGCTCCAGCAGCACCAGGCGCGAGCGCCCGCCGCCTTCATCAGGCCCGACGTAGCCCTTAGCTTCGAGCTGTTCGATCAGCCGCGCGGCGCGGGGATAACCGATGCGTAGTTGGCGCTGGAGAAGCGAAGCTGAGACGCGTTTGCGCCCATGCAGCGCGGCGAGCGCTTCTTGCAGTTCGTTGTCATCCTCACGCTGTTCCAACAAACCAGCCCACGGTCGCGGCGCCTTATGGTCGCCGGGCGGCGCTTGCTTGAGCCAGAAAGCGACCACGCGCTCAGTCTCGCGCTCGCTGACGTAGCAGCCCTGCACGCGGCGCAGCTTTGCGCTGTCGGACATCATCAGCAGCATGTCCCCACGGCCGAGCAGTTTTTCCGCACCTGGCGTGTCCAGGATGACGCGCGAATCAATCTGCGTGGTGACGGAAAAGGCGATGCGCGCAGGAAAGTTGGCCTTGATCAAGCCGGTGACCACATCCACGCTAGGGCGCTGCGTCGCCAGCACCAGGGGAATGCCGGTGGCGCGCGCCA
>JBGAVB010000172.1:0-6015 GCA_044228345.1 Anaerolineae bacterium
CACATGCCCTGGCTTGACCTTGCCCCCCAGGATGCCGCTGACTGCGTCTTCCTGCGAATCGAAGCAAATGGCCGGCCCGCGATGCTGCATTTGCTCCGGCGCGACGCCGGCCGTTTTGATTACCGAGCCTTCAGGCGCCAGGTTGCCGAAGAGAATCGCCAGGCCGCCGGTCTCGCTGTAGGGATTCTGCAGGGTGCGGATGCAGTCACGATCCTGACTGGCATGGTCCGCAATGTTCTCACCCAGGGTGCGGCCGGTGACGGTCTTGGCGTCCAGGTGCAAGGCGCCTGGCTTCTGGCTCAACTCGTGCAGAATGGCGCTGACGCCGCCGGCGCGTTCCACATCCTCGATGTGATAGTGACTGCTTGGGCTGACTTTGCACAGCGTGGGCACCCGCGCCGACACCTCGTTGAAGCGAGAAATGGGGTAATCCACGTCAGCCTCGTGCGCCAGGGCCAGCACGTGCAGCACCGTGTTGGTCGAGCCGCCCATGGCCACATCCAGGGCCATGGCGTTGTCAATCGCCTCCGCGGTGACAATATCACGCGGCTTGAGGTCCAAGTCAATCAGGTGCAGGAGCTGGCGCGCGGCCTGACGAGCCAACTCCTCGCGCCGTGGATCTACAGCTAGGATCGTGCCATTGCCCGGCAAAGCCAATCCTAGCGCTTCGCACAGGCAGTTCATCGAGTTGGCGGTGAACATGCCGGCGCACGAGCCGCAGGTCGGGCAGCCCACATCCTCCAGCTCTTTCAGCTCCGCGGCGTTGATCCGGCCGGCCTGATACGCGCCGACGCCCTCGAACACACTGATGAGGTCCACCACCTTGCCGGCGCTGGTGACGCCTGCGCGCATCGGGCCGCCGCTGACGAAGATGGTCGGGATATTGAGGCGCATCGCGGCCATCATCATGCCCGGCGTGATCTTGTCGCAGTTGGGGATGCAGATGAGGCCGTCGAACCAGTGCGCGGCCACCATGGTCTCAACGCTGTCGGCGATGATCTCACGGCTGGGTAAGCTGTACTTCATGCCTGCGTGCCCCATGGCAATGCCATCGTCCACACCGATCGTGTTGAACATGAACGGCACGCCGCCGGCCTCGCGAATGGCGCGGCGCACTACTTCGCCAAATGCCTGCAGGTGAACATGCCCCGGCACGATGTCCACGTACGAATTGGCGATGGCAATGAACGGCTTGCTCATGTCGGCGTCGGTGACGCCCGTCGCCTTGAGCAGCGCGCGATGCGGCGCACGTTCGAAGCCGAACTTGATCATGTCTGAACGCATGGCGCGGCGTTGACCGCGGCTGGAAGCACTCATACCAGCAGTTTCCTCGCCAGCATGCACCGAGTCTTGACGACCGTTTGTTGTCATAAATGATGATCCCCCGCCCTATCTTCAAATGCTGCGCATGGCGACCTATTTGACAAATCCGGTCGTTGCGCTATAATTGACCATGACGCAGTGCGTCATATTGATTTCTTGTTAGCATGTGCGCCAGCGTTTGCGCAGAAACGTCCCCCCCGTGTGGTTACGCCGCAGGGCTGCCAGCGCTGGTTGATGCTTGGTCAAGCGTCGTTACGAGGCAAATCCCACATGCCCACCGACTGTCAGGACCGAGCGACGCCTGACCTCTTGGTCAGGACACGGCCACGCACGAGTGCTCAGTGAGCAAGGAGATGACTATGGAGTCACAGAACTTCACCCCAGGAATGACCGTTCGCGTGCGCGCCGGGCATCCCTTGGCTGGAATGTCAGGCACAATCGTTCGGGTCAAACCAACGCACGTATGGGTTTTACTCTCCAACGGACACCAGACGCCGCTTCTCATCAGTGAGATCGAAGTCGTCCAAGAGCTGCTGCCCAGCGGCTCGTAAGCCACACGGAGGCTGAATCAGAAACGCTAAATCGGGGAATTTGCCTGTTGCACGCCGCGCCCTGTTCCTCATTCGGCCTTTCTCTTTCAGCTTTCTTGATTTGCTCTCGCAGCGCCTGCGATCCCGACCCTTGCGGGGAAAGCGGTGGTCGCAGCGCTGCGAGCAAGAATGATCATCAGCCTTCTACGTTCCTCTTACGAATCAGGCGACCGCCGCTCGATCATGGACGTTGGTGCCCGCAGCGCCATAACCCGCCAGCAAAGCATACTCTACGGAATCAGCCAGCGCCTGCCAACTGGCCTCGATGATGTTCGCGTTGGCGCCCACGGTGCTCCAGGTATGCACGTTGGTTTCGGCGCCGTGCGGGCGAAAAGCCGAGTCAATCTGTACGCGCACCTGCGCGGCCGTGGCTGACTGGCTGTCCAGGATGCGCACCTTGTAGTCGCTCAGGTGAACGTCTGCCAGGTGCGGGTACATGGGCAGCAGCGCCTTGCGCAGCGCCTTGTCGAGCGCGTTGACGGGGCCATTGCCTTCGGCGGCGGTGTGAAACACCTCATGGCCCACACGCACTTTGAGCGTGGCTTCAGCCACCAGGTCGCCCACACGACGCGGGTTGTGATCCGCGGCCGAGCCATTGGCCGAGGCCACCACGCCCGCGGCCGATCGCTCCAGCGCCCACACCTCGGATGCGCCGGCTGCGTGCCGATGCTCCACCACGACCTTGTAGCGCTCCAGGACAAAGGGCGGCAAGTAGCCCGGCTGGATGCGGCGCAGCATCAAGTCAACCGAGCCTTCCGCGCCTTCGAAGCTGTAGCCCTGGTTCTCCAACTCCTTGATGCGCGCCAACACCTGGCGTTCCTGCTCGCGGTCTAGCCCATCCAGGCCAAACTCCACGCGCTTCACGGCAATGTTGTCCTTGCCGCTCAACTCGCTGACGAGGATGCGCTTCTGGTTGCCCACCAGCGTCGGGTCAATGTGCTGATAGCTGCGCTCCACCTTCACCACCGCATTGACATGCGTGCCGCCCTTGTGGGCAAAGGCGCTCATGCCAACGAACGGCTGGCGCTGATCAGGCACCAGGTTTGCCAGTTCGGCCACGAAGTTGCTTACTTCTGTCAACTTTCTGAGCTGACCGGGCGGCAGGCAGGTCAAACCCATTTTCAATTCGAGGTCAGGCAGGATGCTGACCAGGTTGGCGTTGCCGCAGCGCTCACCGTAGCCGTTGATGGTGCCTTGCACATGCGTACAGCCGGCGCGGATGGCCGCCAGCGAGTTGGCAACGCCCACGCCGCTGTCGTTGTGCGCATGAATGCCCAACACGACGTCGCGCCCCAACTGCGGGAAGCGCGCGCGGACGATCTGAACGGCCTCTTCGATTTCCCACGGCATGCGGCCGCCGTTGGTGTCGCACAGGACAAGGGCGGCGGCGCCAGCCTCCAGGGCCGCTTGCAGCGTTGCCAGCGCATAGTCCCGATTGGCCTCGAAGCCATCGAAGAAATGCTCCGCATCGTAGATGACCTCGCGGCCGTGGCGGTGCAGGTGCGCAACGCTGTCGGCAATCATGCGCGTGTTTTCAGCCAGCGTCGTGCGCAGCACCTCCAACACGTGCAAGTCCCACGTTTTACCGAAAATCGTCACCACGGGCGTCTCAGCATCGAGCAAGAGCTGGATTTGGCTGTCCTCCGCCGCCGGGACATTGGCTTTGCACGTGCTGCCAAACGCGGCCAGGCGTGCATGGTGCAGCCGCAGTTCTTGGCGCGCCCGCTGGAAAAATTCGATATCCTTGGGGTTCGAGCCAGGCCAGCCGCCTTCGATGAAGTGGACGCCAAACTCATCTAGCTTGCGCGCCACGCGCAGTTTGTCACTCGAAGTGAAATTGACCGCTTCCCCTTGCGTCCCATCACGTAGGGTCGTGTCGTATACGAAAACTTGCGTAGACATCATGTTCTCCCCATCATGGAATCAGTGCAGATTTCAGATTACAGATTCAAGATTATAGATCTGCAACGAGTGATCTTGAATCTTCCATCGTTTTTTGCACTCATCCGATAGAGGGGGCGCACGCCGCGGCGGCCTTGCCTGGCTGTGCACCCGAAACCACCATCCCGTATCGCATAGAAACTCCCCATGGGCGCGGCGTGCTGACCGCGGCATGCATCATCGGTCGTTTTAGTCGCGCAAATCAGCCAACGAATGGTACACATAGTTGGGCCAGATGCCCTTGGCCAAGTCCTCCGAACGGAACTTGCCGGTCTTGACCAAGGCGCCTAACAGGCCCGCGCGCTGCGCGCCAGCCACGTCCACATCAATATCGTCGCCGATCATGGCGACCCGTTCCGGCGGCAAACCAAGCATATTGATGGCCTGCTGAAAAAAGGCGCGTTCCGGCTTGCCCATGACCAGCGCGAAGCGGCCGGTCGCGAACTCAAGGGCGGTGACGAACGGACCAGAGTCGAGCCGTAGGCCGTCAGCCGCACGCCAGTAGCGACTCTTGCCCAGGGCAATAAAACCTGCGTTCTTCTCCAAAAGCAAGCGAAAGGCCTGGTTGAGCCTGTCGAACGTCCAAGCATCTCCCAAATCGCCAATGACGACGAAATCGGGATGGTCCGTGTCCTGCGGCACACCTTCAAATTCGGTCAACGCGTCGTCGAGCACAAGCAGGTACGCGCTGGCATGATGCTCACGCAGGTAATGAGCGGCCACCGACACCGGGTTCAGGATGTCTTCCTCATCTGCCTGCACCCCCATTCCCCGCAGCCGCGCGGCCAGGCTTGAACGGCTGCGCATCGTGCTGTTCGTCACGAAACGCAGCGGCACGCCGCGGTCGCGCAGCCAGGCCAGGGTGTCGCCCGCGCCGGGCAGCAGTTGATCGAACTGATAAACCGTGCCATCCAGGTCAATCAGCAGGGCGTCCACATGATTGAGAATACTCGCCGTCATAGTCTGTCCTTTCACCTGATCGCGTGCGCAACCTGCGCGCCGAGGGCTTCGGTCCCCACGCTGGCGCGGCCTGGTTCGGCAATATCGCCTGTGCGATAGCCAGCGGCAAGCACGGCGGCCACGGCCATTTCAACGGCCTGCGCAGCCTCTTCCAGCCCCAGCGAATGGCGCAGGAGCATGGCTGCGCTCAAGATGGCGCCGAGAGGATTGGCCAGGCCTTTGCCAGCGATATCGGGCGCAGAGCCATGAATGGGCTCGTAAAGTCCGCGCGGGAAGCCAGCCTGGTTTAGACTCGCGCCGATGGAAGCTGAAGGCAGCATGCCCATCGAGCCAGAAATCATGGAGGCTTCATCGGTCAGGATATCGCCGAACAGGTTTTCGGTCACAATCACATCGAAGCTGGCCGGCCGGCGAATCAAGTGCATCGCCGCGGCATCTACCAACAGGTGCTCGAAAATCAAATCCGGGAACTCACGCGCCACTATCTCCGTGGTCACGCGGCGCCAGAGGCGCGAGCTCGCCAGCACGTTGGCCTTATCAACGGATGTCAGCTTGCCGCGCCGCGCGTGCGCCGCCCGCGCGGCCACGCGCACGACGCGCTCGATCTCAGGCCGCGTGTAGATCATCGTGTCAAAGGCCGTCTCGACCTCTCCCTCCGCGGCGGGCTGCGCCTCTTGCCGCGCCCCAAAATAGACGCCGCCGGTTAGCTCTCGCACAACGAGCAGGTCTACACCCCGCAGAATATCGGGCTTCAGGGTGCTGGCATTCATCAGTTCTGGCGCCACGGTGACTGGTCGCAGATTCGCAAACAACCCCAATGCTTTGCGAATACCCAACAGACCTTGCTCTGGTCGCACCGCTGCCATGGGATTGTCCCACTTTGGTCCGCCGACCGCGCCGAGCAGCACCGGCGGACCCGCATCCACGATCCAGTACCCGAGGCCGGCAAAGAGGCCCTGCACGAGCGCGGCCAGCACGAGCATGGAGGCATCGGCCACGCGGTTGGCGGCCTGGCGGGTAAAGCCATTGACAAAGAGCGCCAGGCGGCAGAAGCGATCCTGCTCAACCGCGGTAAGCAAGCGCCACGTCTGCTCCAGGACGGTGCGCAGGCTGCTGTGGCGTTCGGGCGCATTGCGCCAAGTCGTGGTCAAAAAGTCCAGATTGGCCGCGATCTCAGCGGCAATCTCCGGCAGACTCAGGG
>JBGAVB010000173.1:0-5985 GCA_044228345.1 Anaerolineae bacterium
AGTCCACGCCGGTGGACTTGGCAATCGTTGCAGCGATTTCAATCGCCCGCCCGGCGATTGGAATTGCACCCAAAGCCGCGCAAATGCTTGCGCGCAGGTCAGACCTATGTTAAAATCTGATACAGGTCGTATCTTACCAATGGACTTCTGGCTCAAAGAGCAGGAAACCGCCAAGACACGAAGATCGCTCGAGCCGATGCGGTTTTCTGTGCGGCCTGTGCGGCTTGGCGGTTCCGTATCTCCTGTTTGCCTCCGGCTGGCCCGGGTGAGGACAGCGTAATGATGATGGAAACCCTACCCTCCGGGCGGCCCGCGGCGCATCCCGACGTGGCCGCCCGCACCGTGGCCGGTGAAGCGGTGGTCCTCTCGCCCGCTCAACACATGGTGCGCATGCTCAACGAGGTGGGCACCCGTATCTGGAACCTGGCCGATGGCACCCGCACGCCGGACGACATCGCCGCCGTGCTGACCGCGGAGTACGAGGTGGACCTGCCCGACGCGCAGGCCCACACAGCGCGTTTTCTGGGCGAATTACACGCCCGCGGCCTGTTGACCTGGGTGTGACGCGTGGTTAGCCTGACGCTCGGCCTGGCGGGGCAGGGCGTGCGCCTGGAGTTGGCCCCAACCCTGGCGCCCATGCTGCTGCAGCACGATCCGCTGGCGCGCTTCGTTGTAGACGCCCCGATCGCCTACACCGTGCGCCTCAGCCTGGCTGGCGACGCGCAGCCGGCGCCGGTCATCGAGCATGTGGCCTACGGCGCCTCGGTGGTGAAATTCGAGCTGGTGCAGGTGACCGGCCGGCTCGACCGTCGTCAACGCCTGCTGGTGGCTGAAGTGCGCTGCGCTGAGGGGGCGGCGTTGGCGCTGCGCCGCGTGTTGATGTACGTGGGGCAGCTGATCGCGTTGGATGTCGGCGGCATCTTGCTCCGATCCGCTGGCATTGTCCTGGATGGACGTGGCTATGCCTGTTTTGGCCCTTCGGGCGCCGGCAAAACCACGTTGATGCACCTGGCGCTTGATGCGCAACTACCCGTGCTGGGCGACGAAGCCGTCTTACTCATTCCCCCAGGGAGGTGACTGGTTCGTTCACTCATTTCCGTATTGGGAACCGGGCGTGCGCCAACGCCGTACGCAGGCCAGGCCCCTGGCCGCGCCGCTGGCAGGCCTTGTACACCTGGTGCAGGCGTCCAGTCACGCCTTAGTCCCCTTATCGCCGGGGCAGTTGCTCCTGCGCCTGTTGGACACCGAGAATGTCCCCCTGGCCGCCGCGACGGAGAGTCAACGGTGGTTGGATGTGAGCACAGCCTTGACGCAGGTTGTGCCGGGATACGACTTATGGTTTCGGCCTGACCCGGCCGTGTGGCAGACGCTGCACGCACTCACCGGTTCGTCATTGGCTGTGCTATGTTCAAGTGACGTTTAGCTTTGGGAGAAGCATTATGATTCATACACCAGCTTTGTCATCGTCTACAACCGTGCCGCCCGCGCCGGCCCCTGCCCCGCGGCGCCCCTTTCAAGCCCCGCAGATCGTGATCGAGCGCGAGCTCAAATCGTTGGCGCAGGGCATCGGGCCGTTTAGCGGCACGCCCTGATTCCGCCCGCGCCGCATTTTACTAACCAACAAACCAATGCCGTCGGTTTTGGCTGCCACGCGCGGCCCAGAGCCGGCGGCATTGGTTTAGTCAACGGGCATTGACCGTATGGAGGAAGACAACGATGAGCCGACATTGGCGATGGGGACTGGCTTGCTTGATCTTTCTCGTCGCGTGTGTGGCGTTCAGCGCGGCGAGCGCGGACATCGAATCACCCGTGGTGAGCTTACGCCATGCTGATGCGGCCGGGGTTTTCCTGCGCGTGCAGTCGCCTACGGTCACACCCGTGCTTGCCCCTGGCGCGGCTCCTTACGCCCGCCTCACGGTTCCCCAGGCGCCGTCCATGGCGCGGCCGGGCGCGCCCGCGCTGCCCTACGTCATCACTTCGATTGCCATTCCTGCGCAAGGCGAAGCCGTCGCCGCGGTGACAGCCGCTGACTGCGCGCTCGTTCCCGGCCAGTGGCGCCTTCAGCCCGCGCCCACGTGGTCGCTCGCCTCCACGGGGCCTGACGCCGTGCAGCAGTGGCTGGAAGATGGCGCGCCCTGGCAGCAGACCTACAGGGAAGACCCCGCAATCTATGGCGCAGCGGCGCCCTTCCCCCCGGCGCTCGTGGAGTTGAGCAGCCCGCAGACGATGCGCGGACGCCGTGTGGTGCAGGTGCGCGTCTATCCCTGGCAGACCACGCCGCTGTCCCAGCAGCTGCGTTTCTGCCGCACGATCGAGGTGCGCGTGCTCTTCTCCCAGCCGGGCGTCACAGAGACCGCCGCCGCGCCGGCCGACCCAGACTTCGACGCGCTCCTGGCCGACCAGGTTCTCAATTGGCCGGTCGCACGGGCCTGGCGCGCCGTCGCGCCGCCCGCATCGGCCGTGCCGCCGCCTGCGCTCCCCTGACAGACTGGCGTGCGCATCACAGTCGCCGCGGCCGGCCTGCACCGCGTCACCTACGCTGATCTGGCCGGCCTGAATGTGCCGGTGGACAGCCTCAATCCCGCCACCTTACGCGTCTTCTACCGTGACCAGGAGCTTTCGATCGAGGTCGTCGGTGAAGCCGACGGCGTGTTCAACCCAGGCGATGAAATCCGCTTCTATGCCGCGCCGCAGCGCAGCCGCTACGGGACGACTTCGGTCTACTGGCTCTACTGGGGAGGCGCGCCCGGCCTGCGCATGGCCGTCCAGGATGCCGCGCCGTCGGGGTCCACGCCAGAGACCACCACCTACACGCGCACCCTGCGCCTTGAACAGCAGACCGTCTACCTGGGAACGGCCTATGTGGACGCGTCCGAGGACCACTGGTTCTATGACGATGTGTTCGTCTATCCCGGCCACGCCACCGACCTCGGCTCCTTTCCCTTCAGCGCGCCGGAATCAGCCAACGAGCCCGGCGTGACGGTTACGGCGCGGGTGCTGGGCGGCCAAACCGAGGGCGCGCCCGATCGTTGGTGGATGCGGCTGTGGTTGAATGGGCAGCCGTTCACCAGCGACGGCTATGGGTGGAATGGCTACGGGCCGCAAACGGTCTATACGGCGAGCGTCACGCTGCCCGCGGCCGTGGTTTCCACAACCAACACCATCACGCTGGAAACCTCGCTGGCGCGGGTCACGGGCAGCACGGCCTATTGGATCAACCCCGATTGGTTCGACGTGCGCTACCGGGCGCGGCTGCGCGCCACGGCCGGCCGCCTGGATGTCGAACAGGCTTTGCCAGGCAGACAAACCTTCGTGGCCAGCGGCTTTGCCAGCGCCGCCGTGCTGGCCTATGATGTCAGCAGCCCCTTGCACCCGCGGCAGCTCAGCGGCCTGACCAGCGTTCAGCAAGGCGGCGAGTTCACGCAACGCTTCGAAGCCGCCGGCGCGCACTTCCTGCTGAGCGAGACCGCCGCACTCCTGGCGCCGCAGAGCCTCGCCCTGGTGACAACCCCTGATCTGCGCAGCGCCAGCCTCGGCGCCGATTATGTGATGATCGGCCCGCCTGACTTCCTGGCCGCCGCACAGCCGCTCCTCAACCAACGCGCCGCGGACGGGCTGCGCGTGCAGACGGTGGATATTCAGGATATCTTCGATCAGTTTGCTGGCGGGCATCGTGAACCGCAGGCCATCCGCGATTTCCTGACCTATGCCTATTTTCATTGGCAGCGCCCCGCGCCCACGTATGTCGTTTTGCTAGGCGACGGTCACTACGATTTCCGCAACGACACCGGCTACAATCTTCCCAACCCGATTCCGCCCTATCTGGAGCCGATTGATCCCTATATCATCGAGACGGTCACCGACAACGCATTAGTCAGCGTGGACGGGCCGACCGATATCCTGCCTGACATGCACATTGGACGCCTGCCCGCCAACACCGTGCAGCACGTCCAAGACATGGTCGCCAAGATACTGGCCTATCAGGCGGCGCCGGGCGGGAATTGGCAGCGCGAAATCGCCTACGTGGCCGATAATCAGCCCGACCCCGGCGGCGGCGGCAACTTCCACGACATTTCCAACGAGATTCGTTTCAACTGGCTGACGGCCGAGATGACGGCGCAGCCCATCTACACCCTGGCGCCCGGCTATCCCAATTACACGGCCGTGCGCGCGGCCAATTTGGCCGCGTTGGGCGACGGCCAATTGATGATGCACTGGTTCGGCCACGGTTCGAAGTGGCGCTGGGGATACAGCGGCACGGTGCGACCGTTGGGGGTTCTCGATCAAAATGTCTTGCCAAGCCGCGCGGATCTGCCTCTGATCGTGGAATGGGGGTGCTGGACAGGCTATTTCATCCTGATCGAGCCGCCCACGAGCGCCTGGCCCAACTATTCCTTTGGCGAGATGCTGATGAAGACGCCTGGCAAAGGCGGTATTGCCGACATCTCAGCCACCGGCGCGCACACCGCGTTTCCGTTGCAGACGATGTCCCACGGGCTTCACCAGGCGCTCTTCACGCAGCGGACGACGCGCGTCGGCGCGGCGTTCACCGCCATGAAACTGTTCTATTTCGCCCATGCCGCCTATTCGCTCGATGTCATTGACACCACGGTTCTCTTCGGCGATCCGGCGATGCGTCTGCGCCTGCCGCAGGGCGACCTCTCCACCTCCAGCGTCCAGGTCAGCGCGCCGCAGATCGCGCCAGGCGCCAGCCTGACGCTGACGGTGACGCTGACCAACAGCAGCCCGTTCACCGTGACCAACCCGCGCCTGGTTGCGACTTACCCGCAAGACCTGACCACGGTGATCCAGGCCAACGGCGGCGCCGTGAGCGGCGGCCAGATCGCCTGGACCCTGGCGCACCTGGCGCCGGGCGCCAGCCGCAGCATCACGGTTGAGCTGGCGGCGGCGGCCGCGATCGCTCCCGGCGTCTATCCGCTCGCCTTTCCTGTCGCCCTGGGCAGCACGATGGCGCCGACCGTGACATTGATGGCCGCCAGCAGCCTGTTGGCGACGGTTGACCTCACCTCCTCGAGTTTTACCGCCAACCGGCTGTGGGCCGCGCCCGGCCAGGCGCTCACCTACACGCTGACCATCGCCAATCTCGGCAACATGCCCTCGCCGCTTGCCTGGCTGACGGCCACCCTGCCCGCAAGTTTGAGCGCGCCGCTTTGGGTGACCGCGACGGCGCCCGCGGTGTCCTACGACATTCTTGCACGGCAGGTGCGCTGGCAGGGGGCGGTTGCGCCGGGCGCGCCGGTGCGCGTCGCCTTCAGCAGCGCCGTTTCCGCATCTCTCACCGCCTGCGGGTCCATCAGCGTGCCCGCAAACCTGACCGATTTTTGGGGCCACACCCTGGCGTTGACGGCCCGGGTCAACCTGGCGACGCCCGATGTCAACTGCGACGGCCGGGTCAACATTCTGGATGTGCAGGCCGTGGCCCGCCGCTTTGCCGCACAGGCAGGCAATCCCCTCTACGATCCCCAGTTTGACCTGGACGGCGATGATCGGATTGGCATTCTGGATGTGATGCTGGTCGCCAGCCGCTGGCAGCCAAACGGCGGCGGAAACCCGTAGGCTGGTTGGCGTCCATGAAGCGCGTCCGCGTGCCGGTGATCGCAGCGTTGCTGGCGCTGGAGGCCGTCGTGGCCTGGCAGGCGGCGGCCGGCTGGCGTTTTTTCCCTTCGCTCGTCGCCGATCAAGGCTGGTATTTGCAGGTTGCCCGGCGGCTGAGCCAGGGCGATGTTCTGTATCGCGACGTGCTGTGGAGTTACGGCCCCCTGCCGGCGCATGCCCTGGCCTGGCTGTTTCGCGTCTGGGGCGCCGATGCCGGCCTGGCGACGCTGCTCAACGCCGCGCTGGCCACCCAACTTGCCGCCAGCCAGATGGAACCGGTAGTGCAGTCGCTGCGGGCGATCCGCCGCGACGGCGAGATTCTCTACTTCGCCCTGCTCGACCCCGATCAGCGCGTCCTGGCGCTCGAGG
>JBGAVB010000174.1:0-5978 GCA_044228345.1 Anaerolineae bacterium
GCCCGAATCTTCGCCGCTGGCCAGTTTGTCCAGGTTTTCGTTGATGAATATACGTTTGTTGACTTCCAGCGCGGAGGGTGAGAGCTCTTTGCCGGTGGTGTAGGCTGGACATTGGTCCTGGCAGCGGTTGCACATGATGCAGGCGTAGGCGTCCACCAGGTGCGTCCACGGCAGCTGCTCCAGGCGCGCGACGCCGAACTGCTCGATGGATTCATCCTCGAAGTTGATCGGCTCCAGCGCGCCGCGCGACGTGCGCTTGGGCTTGGTCAGGAAATTGACGCCGGACATGATGAGGTGGATGTGCTTGGTGCGTGGGAAATAAGGGATGAAGGCCAAGATCAGGCCCAACGCCACCCACCAGCACACATGGCGCATGACATCAATCGTGCCGGCGCTCATGCCGCCCCACAGCCCGCTGACCAGGTTAGCAAACGGCTGGCCGGCGTCCCCGACGCCTGTCGCCAGGCGGTCGCCCGCCAGGGTGAAGGTTTCGCCCAGGAAGCGGAAGCCGACGTGGAACAGGATGAAAAAGCCGACAATCATCGAGTCACGACGCACGCCGCCTTGCTTGATGCGGTCCATCAGCTTGATGTTGCTGTGATACTTGAGCGCCGGTGTATCCACGATAAAACGCCGGACCAAGAAGTAGATCATGCCGACCAGGACGGAGACGCTGAAGATATCGGCCAGGAAGCGATAGACATTGCCGATAGCACCCTTGCCCAGGAACGTGATGGGAAAATAGCCTTGCAGGACATCGCCGAAGTTGACCAGGAAATAGAAAGTAAAACCCCAGGCGATCATGGCGTGAAAGACGCTTGAGACTTTGCGCGCCCGCCAGGTTGGCAGCAAAGCCACCCAATTGACAGCGGCGTCAATCAGTTGGGCAACGAACTTCTTTACGTCAAGCTCGCCCTGCCCGCGGCGAATCACCAAATAGAGCTTCTTGAAGCCCAGGTAGCCATAGTAAACTGCTGCTGCGACACAAAGGATGAAGAGGATTTTTTCAACCAGCGTGAGCATATCGTGAATGCCTTTCTACAGGTTTGCAGGAGAAATGGATTTTGCACGGGGCTTGTCTATTTTACCACAAGTACCGTGCAGAATAGGCTGATGTAAATCACATTGAAGCAGCGGATTTTAGACTTCGGAGGCTTCCGAAGTCTGCGAAGGTTCAGAAGTCTAGGCGACGCGGCGCAGGAGCGTGTGATCCAGCCATCGCTCGAAGCGGTCGCGGTAACGATGGGCCAGGAGAGCGGCGATCACAAGCAGGGCGCCGAACGCAAGCCACAAAACTGGTGGAATGTTGATCACGCCCGCGCCGACCGCGGCCGCAACGAAGACGGAGGGGCCGCGCACCAGCAGGGCAATGACGAGGATTTTCCAAACAGAGACGCGAGTCAGGCCGGCAATGTAGTAGGGAACGTCGCCCACCGGTCCGAGCAGCAGAAGAAACCAGGGCCAGATCGAGTCGCTGTGAATGACGCCTTCCCAGCGCTGCAGCCGTTCTGACCCGGCCAGGCGCGCAACCAGGGGACGCCCATACCAGCGCGCCAGGTTCATCGCCAATGCGCCGCCCAGAAGCATACCAATGGCGCCATAAATGCCGCCGGCCAATACGCCAAAGAGATAACCAGCCGCGGCCTGTACGAAATAGCCAGGGATGGGCGCAAAGACGATTTGGATGGTGTTGAGGGCAATCAGCGCCACTGGCGCCCAGGGGCCAAGCGCCCGCAGCCAGGCTTCGACGCGGGCGCGGTCGCTGACCAGGTCAACCACGACCGGGCCGTATATCGCGCCCAGGGTTACCAGGCTGAGCAAGACGCACGCCAGCGCAAGGGCGCGCCAGGTGATTTTGGGTGATCGAGATGACATGAGCTAGGCGCGTCGCGGAAAGACGCAGGCCACGGTGGTGCCGTTCTGCGCCTGGTGGCTGATGCAGATCATGCCGCCGACCGCTTCGACGCGTTGGCGCAGCGCTTTCATGCGGGTCTCATTCGTTCGTGTGGCTGCTTCCGGGCCGTTGTGCTGGCCGTAGATGCTCAACGCCACGTGACTGCCGCTGCATTTCAAGGAGATGCTGGCGTGCGCATCCGGCTGCGCCGCCAGCCTGGCGAGGCTCTCTTCTACAATGTGAAACGCGGCCGCGGCCTGCTCTGGATCGAGACTGTCTGGCATCAACTGCATGTGCAGCGCTACGCTGGCGCCGGTGCGCTCACGGAATGTCGCCACGTGATGGCGCACGGCTTCCTCCAGCCCCAAACGGCAGGCGTAGGCCGAATCGGCCAGGTTGACCAGAGCCTGCGCCTGGGAAATGTCCAGGCGCGCATCGGCCAGCGCGTGCCCGAGCGGCGCGCCGGCATCGTCGAGCAGATCTTCCATGCCTTCCAGGTGTGCATCCACATTCAGCAGCACCTGGGCCAGGCGACGGCGCAGATCATCCGTGGAGAGCTTTTCGGTGGACATCGCCTCTGCGCCCAACGGCCCCGTGGATGCGGATGGGGTGCGCTGGTCGCTTGACTTCGGCCGCGGCTGCTGCAGCCAGATGGGGGTTAGCCCCGCCGCAGCCAGGATGAAGCCGCGGGCGGCTAACCCCAGGAAGTTGAGCTGCGCCAGGCCATCGAACCAGACAACCGCCAGGATATGCATCGCAGAAGAAGCTACAACCGCTAAGAAGGCCCCGATCAAGCCGTACTGCCAGGCGGCCAGCATGACCAGCGCCACCAGGAACAGAAACGGTTCAACCGCGCCGAAGTTGGTCAACAGGTTCTGTGCGTGTGAGAGCGGCGTGAGTCCCCATTCGAGCGCCTGCAAAGGAATTGCCAACCCCAAGGCAGCGGCCAGGGCGCTGACGCCCAGGCGCGACTCCAACCAGTTGGCGCCGAAGAGGATGAGCATCAGGATAGCCAGGAACATGGCGAGGCTCAAATGCTGCTGCGCGGCGCGGTCGCCCACGGCTAATGCCACGAGGAGACTGGCCAAGATGGTAATCACCTTGACGAAGAGCACGACTCGAAATACACGTAATGGGGTCAATGGCCCGAAAAAAGTCATCAATGGTGATCCGCTTCTTGCTCGTCATAACGATCACAGCGTGTGCGAGACTCATCGCAAGGCGATTCGACAAACGGGCGCGCATGCAGCCTATTCACACTTGCTCCATCATTATCGCCGTATCCCAAGGCTACGTCTGTAAACTGTTTTACAACCTGCTGATCAATCATCGAGGCGCGTCGCCAATGCAAAGGGCACGGAGATTATCTCCGTGCCCTTTGCAACGGGTGCATTTCAGTTTCGGGGCGTAGTCCACGCAGGTGGACTTTGCAATCGTTGCAGCGATTTCAATCGCCCGAACCGCCCCCATTCTGAAATGCGCCCCTTTGCAACTCTAATCTAGCGTCGTTTCAAACCGTGTTAGGCAGCGGCTTTCGCAGCGCCTTTGAACTCGGTTGCGGGGGCATAATCAAACACCGTGTAGCGTTCGGCGCTGTTGGTCAATTTGACCGTCTGCATGAGGTGCTGGCGTAGATTGCGCACCAGGCCAGGGTCTACATCGTATTGCGCGGCCGCGCGTGCGCTGGTCAGGCTGTGGCCGTTGAGCACGCCGATCACATGCTGGACGGTGGCGGCCCAAGCAGGAATAGCGGTCGTGTCCAGCTTGCCTTCTTCGTGCTGAAAATCACGCCACAGCAGCAGGGCGCAAACCTGCTGGGGCAGGCTGAAATGCGTTTTGGGCATTTCCTCGATCAAGCGCGCCTCCACCGGATCCAGGCTGGCCTGGCGTCGCGGTTTCATGTACAAACGACCGGTCAACAGCTTGAGCACCAGCGTATCGCCTTCGCCAGCAGTCAGGCTCTGTTCGCATTCTGCCCGATCCAGCATAGCATCCAGGGACAAGGGTCGAACGTCCACTGCCAGCCAGGGCTGGCGGCCATGCCGGCGCAGGTGCAGCGACACATGGGCAAAAGTAGATTCGAGGGGGGCCTCCATATCGCGACAGCGGCCGAGTTCGAGCAGCGCCTCACTGCTGCTGAGCGTCGCGAAGCGGTGGGGATAATGGCCGCCGCCCGAAACGTGCGCGTAGAAGAGAGGCACCAGTGCGCCGATGCCATATACATCGAGCAGCGTATCGAGGCGGCTGCGCAGAGCCACCTGCCGCTGGGCGCTGCGCTGATCCATGCGATTGACAGCATCTACCAGGGCCGTGGCGGTGCGCCACACTTCAACATACACTTGCTGCTGGGTCTGATTCATGATGACACCTGCTTGTGATAACTAGGATTGACTTGGCCCCATTATAGCATCAAGCGCGTGCTAAGTCAACGGTTTCAGTCAACCAACCGCTAGTCGCCGGTCAGCCGACATTGCATGTTCACTATTCCTATGTTACGATAAGGTCGTTAGGGCCAGTTATCATGATGAGTGATGTCCCAGCCTGGTATTTTTAGCGATAGATTGATTGAGAGAAGGGAGAGGGCGGCGTGGAGGAGACGCAGACAATCCTGGTCGTGGAAGATGAAGTCACCTTGCGCGAGGCGCTGGTCTATAACCTGAACAAGGAAGGCTACACGGTCTTGCAGGCAGGCACCGGGCTGGATGCCCTGGCGCTGGCCCGCGAGGAGGCGCCAGACGTTGTGATTCTGGACTTGATGCTGCCTGAACTCGATGGGCTGTCTGTCTGCCGCAGTTTGCGTCGCGATCCGGCGACGGCCGCCAGCGGCATCCTCATGTTGACCGCGCGCAGTGGGGAACTGGACAAAATCGTGGGGCTGGAAAGCGGCGCGGATGATTACCTCACCAAGCCGTTCAGCCTGGGAGAGCTTTTGGCCCGCGTGCGCGCGCTGTTACGCCGCGCACGCAGCACCGCGCCGCGCGACACCCTGGAAGCCGGCAACCTGGTTCTTGACCTCATTGCGCGCCGGGCCACGCGCAACGGCGTTGATCTGCCGCTCAAGCCCAAAGAATTCAGCCTGCTGGCCGAGTTGATGCGCCATCGCGGCGCGGTGCTTTCACGCGACCTCTTGCTCAACCATGTCTGGGGCCAAGATTTCTTTGGCGACGATCGCACCGTGGATGTACACGTACGCTGGCTGCGCGAAAAAATCGAAGATGATCCCGCACACCCGGTCCACATCCAGACCGTACGCGGCCTGGGCTACCGCTTCGAGGCCTAAGCGTCATGAACATCATGGAAATTGGCTGGTTGGCGGTGTTGTTGCTCAGCGTGGGCCTGGCCTGGTGGGTTCAACGCCTGCACACTGGCCGCGCGGCATCTGAATACCAACTTGCGCGCCAACAGCGCACCATCGGCGAGATGAACGGGGCGCTCGCTGCACATGAGGCCCAACGTCAGGCGCTGGGGGTGGTGGCAACCTGCGGTTTGGTGATCCTGGATCAGGAGCGCCGCCTGCGCTGGTTCAACGAGCAGGCGCAGGAGATCATCCGGCCGGACGCGGCGCCGGGCGGGCTGCTGATCGAAGCGCTGCCGAGTTACGAAATCAACCAGGCGGTGCAAGACGCGCTGGAACGACAAATCTCCGTTGAAAGACAAGTCGCGTTCAAGGCGCGCCTGTGGCGTGTGCGGGCGGCCCCGGTGCAGCAGCAAGGCGCGGTGCTCGCCCTGGAGGACATTACCGAATTGCAGCGCCTCGGCCGCGCGCGGCGTGAATTTGTAGCCAATATCTCACACGACCTGCGCACGCCGATTGCCGCCATTCAGCTGACGCTGGAAACGCTGCGCATGGGCGCGCTGGATGACGCGCAGGTGGCGCGCCGCCTATTGGAAAATATGAGCACGCAAGCCGACGCCTTGCAGCAGCTGGCAAGCGAGCTTTTTGACCTCAGCCAAATCGAGTCCGGGCAAGTCCTGCTGAAACTGCTGCCAACGCCAGCCGCGGCCATCATCGAACCGGTGGTAGAGCGTTTGCGGCCGCAGGCTGAACGCAAACAGGTGCAGATGCGCCTGGCGCTGGCTGTGG
>JBGAVB010000175.1:0-5968 GCA_044228345.1 Anaerolineae bacterium
GACTACAGCCTGGAAATCACTGCCAGGCTACCAGCCAGTCATCTCCACACTTAAAAGCAAGAGCAAAGCGACGATGGATCTATTCATTTGGTTACGACGCATAGCCAGATGTTCTCTGGGAACCAGCGGATCTTATGACAGCCACAGTCGCAAGAAGCAGGGTACTGAAGGCCGGGGCGTGGATTCTCTGGAAGACCACTTCCGTGGACGTCAGTGCTGCACCGACTAAAGCCGGGTTCGTGCCGAAAGCAGCATAAGAAAGACGATGTGATTCATATTATACAGCGCGTGTCTTGATCCTGAACATGATACAGCGCAGGTTGGTCCGTCTCCCTGCTTGTCCTCGCCCGGCGCCGAGACGGGCGAGGAGGCAAGAGCTTAAGGCAGCGCTGGCGCGAACAGGGGCGCGCCGCCGCGGGCCAAGACGCAACGGCCGCGGCGCGGACTTGCGAAGCCCAGCGGCCCGTAATTGCGCTTTCCGCGCAGGTGATGGCATAATGGAAGCAAATGGAATTGCGATTCTTTGCGACCGACAGGAGACAGGCCTCATGGTCCACATCATTACCGATACGACGGCATCGCTGCCGGAGGCGATGGTGCAGCAGCTCGGGATTCCGATCATTCCCCAGGTCATCAATTTCGGCACGGAGTCGTTTCTGGAAGGGGTTAACCTGGACAAGGCAACTTTCATGCGCCGCCTGCGCAGCGAACGCGCCCTGCCGAAGACCGCGGCGCCGCCGCCAGAGTTGTTCGTGCGCGAGTTTGCGCGCCTGGCGCCAACCGGCGAACCGATCGTGTGCATCCATCCGTCGTCCGAGGTGAGCGGCACTGTGCGCTCAGCGTTGACCGCCGCGCAGGAGTTCCCTGGCGCGGATATTCGCGTGATTGACAGCCGCGTGGTGGCGGCGCCGCTGGCGACCCTGGTGCAGGAGGCGGTGCAGATGGCGGCGGCGGGGGCAACCGCCGACGCGATCGAAAGCCATGTGCGGGAGATGATGCCGCGCTGTCGCCTCTACTTCGTGGTGGCAACGCTGGAATACCTGGCCAAGGGCGGCCGCATCGGCGGCGCCGCCGCGCTGCTGGGCAGCGTCTTGCAGATCAAGCCCATTCTGACGATGCGCGAGGGGCGCGTTGAAGTTCTGGAGCGCGAACGCACCCACAAGCGCGCCCTGGCGCGCATCAAGGAACTGGTGTTTTCACAGATTCCAGGCGATGGCCGCGGCCACCTGTGCGTCATGCATGCCGATGCGCCAGACCAGGCGCTGGCGCTGGCCGAGGAGCTGCGCGAGCCGCTCAACCTGCCGTCCCTGCCGCTGTTCGACGTGCCGCCCGCCATCGTCACCCACGGCGGGCCAGGCATCTTGGGCGTCAGTTTCTTTGTGCAGGCATGACGCCGCGCGCGGCTTGCACACATCGGACAAGGTTTTTTCAGCCAGGAATGCCGCGAGTTGCACGAGGACGGCAGGAGCACTTCGTAACATTCGTGGCATTCCTGGCTGCGTCCGTTTCATCAGAAGCCGGCTCGTCCGGGCAAGGAGAAAGCTATGCAAATTCGCCGTGTTGACACCGCGCGCCGCGGAGAAGTCAACCGTTTCATCCAGTTCCCCTTTGAGCTTTATCGCACCTGCCCCCAGTGGGTGCCGCCCCTGTGGCAGGAGATGCGTCTCGTCCTCAACCGTGAGCAGCATCCATTCTATGAGTATTCGGATGCCGAGTTTCTGATCGCCGAGCAGCGCGGGGAAGTGGTCGGGCGCCTGGCGGTGATGAACAACCGCAACTACAATCGCCACCACGGCCAACGCATCGCTTTCTTTTATTATTTCGATGTCGTGAATGATCTTGGCGTGGCGCAGGCGCTGTTCGACGCCGGCCAGGCCTGGGCGCGTACGCAGGGCTTAACCACGCTGATCGGGCCTAAGGGCTTCCTGCAAGGCGACGGCCTGGGCATGCTGGCCGAGGGATTCGAGCATCGCCCCGCGATGGGCATTCCGTACAACTACGCGTACTACAACGATTTCATGGAACGCCTGGGGTTTGTCAAGGAGACCGATTTCTATTCCGGCTATCTGGCCGGGAGCCATGAACTGCCGCCGCGCTTTTTCGAGGTGGCCGACCGCGTCAAGGCGCGCCGCGGCTTCGAAATCAAATCGTTCAGCAGCGAGCGTGAACTGCGCCAGTGGATCGGCCGCATCGGCCAGTTGTACAACGATTGCTTTGTGGACAATTGGGAATACTGCCCGATCACTCCGGCCGAGATGCAGGCCATTGCGGACCGCATGCTTTCGATTGCCAATCCGCGCCTGATCAAACTGGTGCTGAAGGGCGATGACCTGATTGGCTTCGTCTTTCCCTTCCCCGATTTGTCAGCCGCCATCCAAAAGGCGCAGGGACGCCTGTGGCCGATCGGCTGGCTCTATCTGCTGCGTGAGTTTTCGCGCACGAAGTGGGTGAACTTCAACGGTCTGGGACTGCTGCCTCAGCACCAGGGCGTCGGCGCCAACTCGATTCTGTACACCGAAGTGGCGCGCACGATCCGCGAGTGCGGCTTCGAGCACGCCGACGTGGTGCAGGTGGAAGAGCGCAACGCCAAGAGCCAGGGTGACATGGCCGCCATCGGCGTGTCATGGTACAAGAAACATCGCATTTACCGGTCGGAAATTGGAGATTAGGGATTGGAGATCAGAGACCGGAGATCCGGGAGGGAGAAATTCGTGGGGAAAGGGTTTGTAGCCACCAACCGGCGCGACAATCCCTTCATGATCTCCGGTCTCCGGTCTCCGGTCTCAGACTACTGGGTGCGCCGGCCGCAGGGTGGACACCACGGCGTCGAAGGCATCCAGATCGCCGTAGCCGACGAGCTGCATGGCCTGTCCGTCCAGGACGATCAGGATGACGCGCGCCGGCTCGCCGCTGAAGGTGACGATGTCGGCGCGTACGGCCGGAATGCCGTTGATGATCGTTTGGCGCAGCGCGGGCGGGGCGCCATCGTGCGCCTGCAGCTGAGCAGCTAACTGCTCCAGGGTTGACGCGCCGGGGATAGGCACGATTTCAATTTTGCTCAGCGGCGCTGCCACCGCCTCCACGTCGTCGGTGGCCGGATAGGAGTAAAGGGTCGTCAACCAGCCTGCATCCGCTTCCACACGCCAGCCAGCCGGATAATCGAGTTCGTACCCCATGATGCCGTCGCGCAGCGTCTGGCGAGCTGGCGTCGTCGCGTTCATTTCCTGCGCGGCGGCCTTGCCCGGCGTCACGCTGTCCGCGCGTACGACGGTTTCCCACACCACGACGCTGCCTATGATAAGCAGCAAGGCTACGAACCACTGCCAGCGGGCCGTTTTCGGCATGGACGACCTTTTCATGGATAACCACCCCATCTTCAACCTGCCCACGATTTTCTGCACGACGATCTTTGCGCTTTGCACGGTTGTCTGCTCCATGATTCAGCGTCCAACCTTCAACGGCTTCAGCGCCTGGGGGCGCATGACCAGCACCGCCAGCGCCAGCAGCATGCTGGCGAGCAAGATCAAGCTGCGCGGCGGGGCCAGAAGATCACCGAGATGCGCCAGCAGTCCAGATGGCCCGGCGGCCGTCACGGCCGACTGCGCCGCCCGGGCCTGGATTGCCTCGCCGCGGGCCAGGGCTTGCGCGCTGGCGGAACGCACCGTCGCGTCGCTGTCGCTCTGCTGCGCGACCTGCAGCGCCTGGCGGGCCTGCGCGCCGCCGATCTCACCCAGCGCCCAGGCGGCTTCACTGCGCACCGCGGCGGCGCTGTCACCACGCACGATCCCCGCCAGGGTGGAGACGCTTTGGGGAGCGGCAATCCAGCCGAGCGCCTCGGCGGCATTGCGGCGCTGCGCCGCCGACGGGTTCTCCTGAGCCATCTGCTCAAGGGCAGGCAAGGCAACGGCCCCCATCTGCTCCAGCCCGGCCATGGCGGCTTGGCGGCGGGCGGTCAGCTCGTCATCGGCCAGGTTGGCAACCAACACCTCGGCCGCGGCCGGCGTCCCAATCTGCGCCAGGGCGGCGGCGGCCGTGCTGCGGGCCACGCTGTTATCCGCTGAAACAATGGCAGCCAGGGCCGGGACGCTGTCTTCGGCCTTGAGAAGCCCCAGGGCCAGCGCCGCGCGCATGCGCACCATCTCGTCGCCGCTGCGCAGGTACTCGATCAACACCGGAATGGCCGATGCATCGCCCAGGCGGCCCAGCGCGTTGGCCGCGCTCAGGCCAACCTGCGCATCCTCGCTGCCCAGGCGAGCCAGGAGCGGCGCCACGGCCTGCCGATCGCCCACGAGGCCTAGACTGACCGCAGCCCACGCTTGCTGCGCCGCGTCGCCGCGGCTGAGCTGCGTCAACAAAGCGCTGACATCGCCGTAGGTCAGGTCCAGTGTGCCTTGCGCGGTCACGGCCTGCACGCTGAGGTGCGCATCGCTGCGCGGGAGCAAGGCAGTAACGCGCGAGGTGAGCTGCACCGGCTGCCCATCGCTGCCGGACATTGCGGCCCAGCGGGCGCCGTTATCAACGCTGACATACACGGCGCCTGGGGCGAAGTGCATTTCGCTGGTGCCGGCCCATGTGCCGGTGGCGGCGTAGACCACACCGGCGTCGCGGGGATCAATGGTCAACGCAGTCACGTCCAGGATGACGCCCGGCTGCAAGCCGACGGCATCCAGCAGGTTGTTCCAACTGCGGCCGCCATCCAGGCTGCGGTAGAGGCCGTTGCTGCCCGTGGCGGCGAGCAGCGCACCGTTTGTCTCGACCAGTTGATGCACCGGCACAGAAACAGACTGCACCCTGGCCCAGCGGCCGTCCACATTCACGCCGAAGAGACCGCGCTCCGATGCCGCATAGACGGCCTGCGGGTTCGCGCGGCTGACTACGACCTGCGAAACCAGCGCGCCGTCCAACAGGCCGTCGCCGGCGCGGGTCAGGGTGTCCCCACGTAACTGGAACAAGCCATCGTTAGCGCCGATGTACAGCGAATCGGACAGGCTGTCCACGGCCAGGCTCGTCACCTGGGCCGGGGCCGCGTTGACGCTGGTCCAAGCCAGGGGAACTTCGCGCCAGGTCTGCGCGTTGAGGTCCGCACGGAAGAGGCGGCTGCCGCTGGCGGCAAAGGCCGCGTCTGACGTTGGGGCCATCGCCAGGGCGCTGAGCTGCGTCACCGGCAGGCTGCCGGCAGTCAACCATGTGCGCCCGCTGTCGCTGGTGCGCCACAGTTCGACGCTCTTGCCATCGACCGCGGTCAGCGCGGCAACCATTTGGCTGCGGCTGGCATCGCTCACCAAGCGCTGCACCTGGCTTTGAGGCAAGGCGTTCAGCGCCTGACTTTCCTGCTCACCAAAGGTCAAGGCAAAGCCAAATCCGCTTGCCAGGATCAACAGGGCCATCATGATACGCACGAAACGACTCTGCAACGTCTTCATAGAGCACTCTCCTACACTATCTTTGTGATGGCAACAGTGTAGCACCAATGTAGACGTTGCGTATCAGTCACGTTTCGGGTATCGGCATACGTAAACCTCGTAGCCTGCCTACGCCGATGATTACGCCATTATGCGTAGGAGCGACGGAGATTAGAGATTGAAGATTGAAGATTGAAGATTGGAGACCGGAGAGTGGAGATCGGAGAGTGGAGATCGGAGACCGGAGACCTGAGATCGGGTGGGAGTGATTCTGCGCTTTGCACTTTGCACTTTGTACTGTGCACTATGTGCCTTGCATTCCTCATTCCTCATTCATCGTTCATCATTCATTATTCCTCATTCCGCATTCATCATTGGGTAAAGGGCTGCTGATTTGGCGGCGGCGGCGGCCTGGTTAAAGCGCGCGACCGAAGTCGGGCTTGCGGCGGCGGCGCCAGGCGCCCTCCCGCACCTAACGGCCGTGCACCCGGCCGTAGCTGGTCACCGCGACGGACTCGCCCGGCGTCAGCGCGTTCGTGATCGGCCCGAACTGCCTGGTGAACTCG
>JBGAVB010000176.1:0-5963 GCA_044228345.1 Anaerolineae bacterium
AACTTGCGAACAAATGGCGCACGGCGGGATTTATGACCAACTCGGCGGCGGTTTTCATCGTTATTCAACTGATGCAAATTGGCTCGTGCCGCATTTCGAGAAAATGCTTTACGATAACGCCCAATTGGCGCGCGTCTACGCCCTGGCTTTTCAGGTCACCGGCAAGCCGCTCTACCGCCAGATCACCGAGGAGACCCTGGCCTACGTGCTGCGCGAAATGACCAGCGCGGAGGGCGGCTTCTATTCGGCGCAGGATGCAGACAGCGAGGGCGAAGAGGGCAAATTCTTCCTGTGGACGCAGGATGAGGTGCGCGAACTGCTTGGGCCGGATGAGGCCGCGCTCTTCGGTCGCTACTACGACGTGACCGCGCGCGGCAATTTCGAGATGAAGAACATTCTGCATGTCGAGCTGCCGCTGGAGATCGTTGCCAGCCAGGCGCGGATCGAACCAGCGCGCCTGGCTGCGATCATCGCACGGGGCCGCGCCACATTGTTCGCGGCGCGGCAACAACGCGTGGCGCCAGGCCTGGACGACAAAGTGCTCACGTCTTGGAATGGCTTGATGCTGACCGCGTTCGCCGATGCCGCGCGTATTTTGGGGCGCGAGGACTATCGGCAGGTCGCCGTGGCTGCGGCCAATTTTCTACTGAGCCGCCTGCGCGACCCGCACAGCGGTCGGCTGCTGCGCACCTACAAGGATGGCCGCGCCAAGCTCAATGCGTACCTGGAAGATTACGCCATGCTGGCCGAAGGCTTGCTGGCGCTCTACCAGGCTACGTTCGAGCTGCGTTGGCTGCAGGAGGCGCAGGCGCTGGCCGACGTGATGTTGGTGCATTTTTGGGATGCGGACAAGGGCGGTTTCTTCAGCACCAGCGATGACCACGAGGCTCTGATCGCTCGCCCGAAAGAGGTGGTGGACAATGCCATGCCGTCGGCCAATGCCAGCGCTGCCAGCGTGCTGCTGACCCTGGGAAAGCTGTTGGGCAACGAAATGTATGAGCGCCACGCGGTTGCCATTCTCCAACTGCTGCGCGATGGGATGATGCGCGCGCCAGGCGCCTTCAGCCGTCTGCTCTGTGTGCTGGATTTCCACCTGGCGCCGCCGCGCGAAATCGCCATCATCGGCGCCGTCGCTGCTCCAGACAGCCAGGCGCTGCTGCACGAAGTGTGGCAGTACTATCAGCCCAATACGCTGGTTGCCGTGGCCCCTGTGGATGACAAGGCCGCCCGCGCGCTCATCCCTCTGTTAGCCGGACGTGATCAGATCAAGGGAGAGGCGACCGCGTATGTGTGCGAAAACTACACCTGCAAACTGCCGGTGACGACGGTGAACGCGCTGCGCCAGCAGATGCGCAGGTGAACACAGGTCATTCACCGCTCCATGCGGCGAGCTTACCCATGCCCTGACCGAACGGGCGGCCGCGGAGAGCAAGAATAAGAGAGGAGCGTCGGCATTGAAACGACAATCACTGCGCGGCAAACTCAGCGCTGGAACCGAACTGCACGCGACGAATGCGGCCGCTGACGTCCCTGACATGGCGGCAGCCCTGATTCGACCAGCGGCTGAACACGATATCATTGAGATGATCACCCTGCTGGCCGAGGCCGGCCGCCCCATGCCGACCCCAGCCCAATTCACGGCCGTGGCTGCGGTCTTTCGTGAGCTGATGGGACATGAAACGGCGCTGGCATTGGTGGCGGAAAAGAAAGGCCAGGTGGTGGGCGTGCTGCTCGGCGCTTTGCGCCCGCGCGCCAACTGGTTGACGCCCGAGCTGTGGATTTCCGATACGGCGCAGGCCAACGACGAAGACGCAGCGGTGGGTCGCAGCTTATTGATCGAAGCGCTGGCCGTGGCAGCGCGCTGGGGATGTTTCCGGGTCGTCTTTGAGGCTGCCAACGGGATAGGCCTGACGCCCGACCTGCTCAGCGACTTGGGCTTTGTCGAAAGCGGCCCGGCTTATAGCCTGCCCCTGGCGCCGATGCCTGCGGTGGGCACCCGCGGCCTGCAGAGCGCCGATGATGCCCACGAGGGTGTGCCCATCACTTACCGCGAAACGAGCGTATAAAGAATCCATCTGGCTGACGAAACGTCCTCGATACGTCGAGACTCCGGCGTGTTCACAGCGCGCAGTGCGCGGGGAGCGCAGAACGTGCGCGACACTTGTCGGTCAGCGAACGGCTTGCACCTGCCGCAGCCGATCAGGCGCATCGGTAATGATGCTGCTGACCCCCAGGTCGAGCAGGCGCTGCATCTCCGTCTCCTCGTTGACCGTCCACACATTGACATCATAGCCCGCGCGCTGCGCCCAAGCCATGTAGCGCGCATCCACCATGCTGTGTTCAGGATGCAAGGCGTGCGGCTTGATCCAGGGAAGCAGCCAGGCCCGCCGCAGATAGATGGGCAGATCAGGGGAGTAGAGCAGGCCGATTTCGATGCGTGGGTCGAGACGGCGCAGACGCCGCAGGGCGAGCGGGTTGAAGGACGAAACGATCACCTGGTCGTACAGGTTGCGGTCTTTGATGAAGGCGGCGATCGCCGTCTCCAGGCCGTCGCCGCGCAGGCTGGTCGTCTTCATCTCGATGTTGACCAGCAGCCGCGAGCCTACCAGGTCGAAAACCTCAGCCAACGTCGGTATCTTCTCACCCGCGAAGGCGGGGTCAAACCAGCCGCCAAAATCGAACTCACGCAGCGCGGACAGACTGAGATCCTGGATGCGACCGCGGCCGTTGCTGGTCTCATCCACCTCTGGGTTGTGGCACACCACCAAGACGCCGTCTTGGCTGAGCAGCGTGTCAAGTTCGACGCCGTCCGCGCCCAGCTGCAGCGCTTTGACGAACGCAGCCAGCGTATTTTCGGGCGCAGCCTGGCGCGCGCCCCGGTGAGCGAAATTGAGCGTGCGTGCAAAATCGTGTCTCATGAATCTCCTTCGATCACTGGGCAGCATCCCGTCCAGCCTTTGGGGAAAGCCCAGCTGCCATGTGTCATTCAGAAGATACCGCAAGCGCCGCATTTCGCCAAAATTGAACCATGCCCTGCGTCCAGCCCCGCCGTCTTCACCGCGCCGTGTGAACTTGGGACATCGCGTCACATGCGTATAATGTGATCCCATAGATCACATTTTTCTGAAGAGGACAGACATCATGCTCAAATCGCACCGTTGCGGCGATCTTCGTTTGACCGACGCCGGCCAGGCTGTCACCCTGGCCGGGTGGCTTCATCGCCGCCGAGATCATGGCGGCCTTATTTTCCTGGACCTGCGCGACCGCAGCGGCCTGGTGCAGGTGACGATCAATGCGGACCGCGCGCCGGCTGCGCACGCCGCTGCCAGTCAGACGCGCGTCGAGTTTGTACTGCAGATCAAAGGGGTGGTGACACCGCGGCCGCAGGACCTGCGTAATCCCAGCATGGCGACTGGCGACATCGAAGTGACGGCCGATGAGGTGGTCATCCTGAACACGGCCAAGACCCCACCCTTCTACATCAACGAAGAGAGCGCCGTGGATGAAGTGGTGCGGCTCAAATATCGCTATCTTGATCTGCGCCGCGCCACGTTGCAGCGCAACATCATCCTCTACGATCGCATCGTGCGCACGATCCGCAATTTCCTGCACGAGCGCCAGTTCATGGAAATTGAAACGCCGATTCTGATCAAATCCACCCCGGAGGGCGCGCGCGATTACGTGGTGCCCAGCCGCGTGCATCCAGGCGAGTTCTACGCGCTGCCGCAGTCGCCGCAGCAGTTGAAACAGCTGCTCATGGTGGCTGGTTTCGAACGCTACTTTCAGATTGCCCGCTGCTTCCGTGACGAAGACCTGCGCGCAGACCGGCAGCCGGAGTTTACGCAGCTTGACCTGGAAATGTCGTTTGTGGATCGCGATGATGTGATGGGGCTGATCGAAGCCATGCTGATTCATTTGGTTGAGAGCGTAGCCCTGCCCGGCGAAGCCAGCGTTACGGGCAAACACATTCAGCAGGTCCCCTTCCCGCGGCTGACCTACGCGGAGGCCCTGGCGCGCTTTGGCAATGACCGCCCCGACCTCCGTTTTGGCCTGGAGCTGTGCGACTTGAGCGACCTGTTCACGAACAGCGCATTTGGCGTCTTTGCGAACGCCGTGGCCAAAGGCGATCAAATCAAGGCGATTTGCGCGCCCCACTGCGCCGGGTATTCCCGCAAGCAGGTGGATGAGCTAACCGAGATGGTCAAGCGCTACGGTGCGCAGGGGCTGGCCTGGCTGGCGCTCCCTGCGGACGTGGCGCCCGATCGGGACCATGTGCGCTCATCGTTTGCCAAGTTCCTTTCGCCCCATGAATTCCAGGGCCTGCTTGAACGCACCGGCGCCCAACCCGGCGACCTGGTGCTCGTTGTCGCTGCGGCCCCTGCGGTCACGGCGCAGGCGCTCAGCAATTTGCGCCTGGAGCTGGGGCGTCGGCTGGGGCTGATGGACGACAGCGTTTTTGCCTTCTGCTGGGTGACGGACTTTCCCTTGCTGGAGTTCAGCGCTGAAGAGCAGCGCTGGACGGCCGTGCACCATCCGTTCACCTCGGCCCTGGACGAAGATTGGGAGCGTCTCGAGTCCGATCCGGGCAGCGTGCGCGCCAAGGCCTATGATGTGATCTTGAATGGCTGGGAGGTGGGCGGCGGCAGCATCCGTATTCACCGCCGCGACCTGCAGAACCGCCTGTTCACGCAGCTCGGCATTGACGAGGAGACGCAGCAGCTTCAATTCAGTCAGCTTCTGGACGCCTTTGAGTTTGGCGCGCCGCCGCACGGCGGGATCGCCCTGGGCATGGCGCGGCTCGTGGCGCTCTTTGCGGGCGCCGGCAACATTCGCGAGGTGATCGCCTTCCCGAAGACCGCCACGGCCAGCGATTTGCTCTTTGGCGCGCCGTCGCCGATCGCAGCCGGGCAATTGCGCGAACTGCATCTCCGCACGGTAGACGAGTAGGCGCAAGAGGGCAGCACCCCAAACGCACATGCAGCGCGGAGGAGCGCAGATTGACGATGAGCAGTCATCACCTTCTGTGTTCCTCTGCGCCAAGAAGAGCCGCTGCACAGGCGGCGCCCCGGCGCCAGCTTGCGATTCCCTTCGCGCCTGATGGGCGCGCCGCGGAGCGTCCAACCGGCGTGGACGCGCCGCCGGTCGGCGACGGCCAACGTGACCGGGAAACAGTTGCGGCCCGAATTCACTGGGCGGCTGCATTCGGCGCAGGATGCCTGCGCAGTGACCGGTCAGGACCGAATACAGCGACGCTCAGATGCTCGAACTAGGCGATGCTCAGCTCGTAATCCACGATCTGATCGGGACGCCAGGTGCGCCGAGCCACAGCCTTGACGATGTCTGCGCGGCTGACCAGCCCCACGAGGACTTCGTCGCGCATCACAGGCACACGCTTGATGTGATGGCCGGCCAGGATCATGGCCACTTCTTCTAGCGGCGCATCTTCGCGCACGGTGATGGGGTGAGGCGTCATGATGTCGCTCACGCGCGCGCCGGTCTTAATAATCACATCCGCGTCGGTGGCAACGCCAACCAGGCGACCGCTGCTGTCCATCACCGGCACCCCGCTGATACGCTGGGTGGTCAGCAACTGCGCCAATTCGTCTATCGTCGCCTCGGGGCTGATCGTAATGACCTGTCTGGTCATGATATCGCGTGCTTGCATGATTCACTCCTCCGCAAGGAACTCTCAATGCCTGAAACCGGCCTACTTGAAGAACGCTTGCTTACGGCGGCAGACTACGACCAACTGCTGGCTCTCTGGGAACTTGCCAGGCTCCCTGTTCGACCTGCCGGCCGTGACAGCCGTGATGCGTTTGCCCGCCAACTGGCAAGCCAGGTGCAGCGGGTCATCGGGCTGTGGGAAGGCCCGACGTTGGTCGGCGTGGTGATCGCCACCCACGATAGCCGACGGGGGATTATCAACCGCCTGGCAGTGGCGCCAGCCTATCGCCGCCGCGGCG
>JBGAVB010000177.1:0-5904 GCA_044228345.1 Anaerolineae bacterium
AAGGTCTCTTTGTATGTCAGAATCAGGCTTTTGAGCGGATTATCAGTGTCGGTCACGGGAGTTACTCCTGGCTGTCTCCACCGCAGGCTGAAGTCTACCTCAGGCCTTACACTGTGTCAAGCCGTCGCCAAAGGGCAGACATCCAAGTATAAACGAGGCGCAGCCCTCGCCCACGGCTGCGCCTCATCAATTCTGTTACACGATACACGGCGCTGGTGCGCCCTGAGAAGTGGTCTCAGGCGCGCGGCGCCACGTGGCGACGCTGGACCCACAGCAGGGCCATGATCAGCAGCAAGCCGCCAACCACCAACCCCAGGGTCATATCCGAACCACGAGCGCTGAAGCCGCCCAGCCCCACAGCCGTGGGCGCAGAGTAGGTAATCATGTAGGTCTCGGTGGTGTTCGTGCCCACGTTGACGCCGCTTGGTACATAGCCGCCGCCAACCCACATGCGCCCGCTGGTCGCGTTGTCTACGATGAACGCGCCGGCATGGTTGCGCCGCGCCGCATTGAGACTTGCGAAGGTCGTCCAGCTATCGCTGGCGCCATCATACAGGAAACTGTCTGTCAATGTCGTCTGCGTCTGGTCCCACTGGCCGCAGCCGGCCAGCACGATCTTGCCAGCCAACGACCAGCCAGAGCTCGTGTCGAAGCCGAATGCACGCGACTCATCGCAGCCCGGCGCGCCCGATGAAGGCAAGGGGATCGCGGCCTTGGTCTGCCACCCTGCGCCCAGGTTGGCCGGGTCCAGCATCAATACGTCGGCATAGGCGGTGAGAGAGGCGCCGTCGAAGGTGTCTCCACCGACAGAGTAAACCTTGCCGTTCAGGACGGCCCCAGCCTGGTAGGCGCCAGGCGCTGGCAGGTCAGGCCCAGCAGTCCAGCGGCTGCCCGCCGCCGCCGTGGGATTGAAGATCCACGTTTGGATGCCGGTGTAAGGAGCGGTGGTGCCGCCGCAGAAGCCGCCCCAGGCATAGGCCTTGTTGCCTACCGCCACCACACCGCCGGGGAAGATGGTGGCGCCATTCACGGTGCCAGCAAACGGGTCAGTCGCAAGCACCGCGGTCGTATTGGTGTCGGGATAGTACACCTGAACGGTTGTTGTGCATGCGCCGCCGCTGTCACGGCCGCCAAAGATATACAATCCCGTGCCGTTGGCATCGGTCAGCTTGGCGATGGTGTAGTTGGAGACTGGCACTGGCATATCTATGCCCGTGTCGCTCCAGGTGTCGAGAGCCGCATCGTAGACCCAGATGCTGCCATCGGTTGTGCCGGCGCCGTCCGTGCGGAAGCCAAGCAGATACATCTTGCCGTTGTAGAACTCGGTGTCGAACCGCACAGCGACGGCCGGCAAGTTGGTGCTGTAGACCCACGGGCCGTCTGCGGGGGCGCTGGCCGATACACCCCACGCGGCGGTAAGGGTCACCAAGAGGGCACACAAGATCGTTAGGGTAAACAAGCGACGAGTACGTTTCACGAGAGTTGCTCCTTTCCCAAAGAACCTGGGCAGCACGGGCGAGGCAAGCGAGGCGTCGGGCGGTGAGCTGCCCCAACCACCGCAGACGCAGGCCGGTCCTGGCATGCGCCAGAAACACGAACGAGGAAGCGACCGGCCCCAAAAAGAAAAGGGACACAGATCAGGGGACTGCAAGATCAGACATCAAACCAACACCCGTAGGATACCACGAGGTCACGCGCCTGTCAACAGCGATTCTGCCCCGACACTTGTTTGACTTTTTGTGTCAACCTGATAAGATTCTAGCCGCCAGGCCAATCGTCAATGGCCGTTGTTTATAACCAACGTTGAACATCTGATGAGTGCACATCAACAAGGAGGTTGATTCATGCTCGCTCCCTTTCGTAATGAACCGCTGACCGACTTCAGCAACCCAGCCAACCGTAAGGCTTTCGAGGCTGCGCTGTCCAAAGTAGAATCGTGGCTGGGGCGCACCTATCCACTCGTGATTGGCGGTGAAAAGATCTATACAGATGAGACGTTCGATTCGCTCAACCCCGCCAACCCCAGCCAGGTGGTGGCCCGCTTTGCCCGCGCCACGCCCGAACACGCGAACCGCGCGGTGGAAGTGGCGCACGATGCTTTCAACGAATGGCGCAAGGTGCCCTATGAGACGCGCGCCCGCTATCTGTTCAAGCTGGCGGAGCTCATTCGTAAGCGCAAGCACGAATTCAGCGCCATCATGGTCTACGAAGTCGGCAAGAGTTGGCCCGAGGCGGATGCCGACACGGCGGAGACGATTGACTTCTGTGATTTCTACGCGCGCCAGATGCTGCGCCTGGGCGGCGCGCAACCGGTTGAACCATTTCCTGGCCGCGACGCCGAGCTGCGCTACATTCCGCTGGGCGTTGGTGTGGTTATTCCTCCCTGGAATTTCCCCGGCGCGATCATGGCCGGCATGACAACCGCCAGTCTGGTCGCGGGCAATACGGTGGTGCTCAAACCGGCCAGCACCTCGCCCTGGATTGCCTGGTTCCTGAGCGAAATGCTCTACGAAGACCTGCGTCTGCCGCCAGGGGTTCTCAACTTCCTGCCGGGGCCGGGCGGTAAGATGGGCGATGCGCTGGTTGATCATCCATTGACGCGCTTCATCGCGTTCACGGGATCCAAGGAGATCGGCCTGCGCATCTTCCAGCGCGCGGCTGTGCTGCAGCCGGGACAAAAATGGCTCAAGCGCACGCTGCTGGAGATGGGCGGCAAGGATGCCATCCTGGTGGACGAAACCGCAGACCTGGACGCGGCCGCGCAGGCCATCGTGGCTTCGGCCTTCGGCTTCCAGGGTCAAAAGTGCTCAGCCTGCTCGCGTGCCATCCTGGTGGAAGACGTATACGATGAGGTGGTAGACAAGGTGGTGCGCCAGGCAGAGAAGATTACCGTCGGCCCAACGGTGGACCCCAGCCATTGGATGGGGCCAGTCGTGGACGCGAAGGCCTATGCGAAGATGTGGGAGTACATCGAAACCGGCACGCAAGAAGGCAAGCTGCTGCTGGGCGGCCAGCCCCTCAGACACAACCCCACCAACGGCTACTTCGTTCCGCCGACCATTTTTGGCGACATTGACCGTAACGCCCGCCTGGCGCAGGAAGAGATTTTTGGGCCGGTCCTGGCTTGCATCAAAGCCAAATCGTTCGAGGACGGGATGGATGTGGTCAACGGCACCGAGTACGGTTTGACCGGCGCCATTTTCACCCGCCGCCGCGATCGCCTGGAGACAGCACGTGAGGACTTCCACGTGGGCAACCTGTACTTCAACCGCAAATGCACCGGCGCGCTGGTCGGCGTCGAGCCGTTTGGCGGCTTCAACATGAGCGGCACCGATTCCAAAGCCGGCGGCGCGGATTATCTGCTCCTGTTCACGCAGGCCAAGGTCATCAGCGAAGCGCTTTAGCGATAGAACGCTGAACACGGAATGCTGAACGCTGAACACGCCCTACGACATTCAGCGTTCAGCATTCGTCATTCATCATTCCTGCGAGGTTCCATGTCACCACATCAACTTGCTGTCCGCGTCCACACCACGACGGAAGGGATTGGCCGCGGAGAGCCGCAACCGCACCTGCACGGCGTCATGCTGAAGGAGTTACACGGGGATGGCGATGACCGCCAGATCTTCCGCGAGATCATCCGCAGCACGGATGAGTTTTTCACCGAAGGCTTCGGCCAGCTCAGCTACGCGCTGATGTACCCCGGCTCGGCCAAGGCCTGGCACCTGCATCAACAGCAGGTAGATTGGTGGTACGTGCCCATCGGCGCGCTCAAGCTGGCCCTGCACGACCTGCGGCCAGACTCGCCCACCTGTCAGCAGACCCAAGAGATATTGCTCGGGCCTGACTACGGGCATCGCGTGGTCAAAATTCCGCCCGGCGTCGCCCACGGCTGCAAGGTGCTGGGCGGCGTCACCCACCTGTTCTACGTCACCTCCAATGTCTACAACCCTGCCGACGAAGGCCGCATCCCGCACGACGATCCGGGCATAGGATACGATTGGCTGGCCCTTCCAGCCATTAAATAGATGCTTGCCGTCTGAGAATAGGTGGAGCTGAACATGCCAGCCAAGGACATCATTCATCGAGCCGTCAGAACGGCGCTCGAAAAAGACGGATGGGTAATCACATCGTGATCGGTTTTCACTCTCCGCCGATGCGTCTGCTGACGGAGTATGCAGCTAATTAGGATAAGCTTTGGCTGCGGTCTGTTTCGCGGCGCAGCCGGCGCGTGATGAGACGCAGGCTCTGTTCAAAGAGAATGGCAAGGAAAGCGACGGCCAGGACGCCAGCCCAGATTTTGTCGCTGTAATCCTGGCTGATGCCTTCACGAATCAGCGCGCCGAGGCCGCCGGCGTCAAAAAAGGCGGCCACGGTGGCAATAGCGATCGTGGAGATGGCCGCGATGCGCACGCCCGCCAGGATGATGGGCAGCGCCAGCGGCAGCTCCACCTGCCAGGTGATCTGCCACACGCTCAATCCCATCCCTCGCGCCGCTTCCAGCACCGCGGCATCCACGCTGCGAATTCCCACCACGACATTGCGCACCAGGATGGCCTGGCAGTAGACCACCAACGCCACGATCGTCGGCCAGAAGCCCAGGCCCATGACGGGAATCAACAACACCAGCAGGGAAACACTGGGAATGGTGTAGAGCACGCTGAGAACGCTCATCACCGGGCCGTAGACGCGCGGCCGCCGTGCGAGGAAGATGCCCAGCGGCAGCGCGACGGCCACGGCCAGCAGCAGCGCCACCAACGTGATGACCAGGTGCTGCTGCATCGCGAGCAGGACTTTGGCCGGATTCTTGAGCAGGTAAGCCATCGTCAGCGCTCCGGAGACGCAGACCCGCGCAGATGCGCGCGCACCGCGGCCAGATCGGCCTGGCCCACCAGGGCGCCAGCGGCGTCTACCACCGGCAGCGCGTCGCACGCGGAGCGCAGCAAACGGGTCAGGGCGTCGCTCATGGAGTCATCGAGGCCGAGGGTGTCGTCAGCCTGCACGGCCGTGCCCGGCTGCAGGGGTTGGACGATGTTGCGCACTGTGACCAGGCGCAGCAGGCGCATCAGATGACGCGCGCCGATCAGCTGCGCCACGAAGTCGTTCGCCGGCTGCGTGATGATGTTGAACGACGAATCGTACTGGATGACCCGGCCGCGATCCATAATGACCAGCTTGTCGGCCAGGTGCAGCGCCTCTTCCACATCGTGCGTGACAAAGAGCACGGTCTTGTGGGTGCGCTGCTGCAGGGCCAAGAACTCCTCTTGCAGCCGTGAGCGGGTGATGGCATCCACGGCGCCGAACGGTTCGTCCATCAACAGGATGTCGGGATCTGCTGCGAGGGCGCGCGCAATGCCCACGCGCTGCTGCTGACCGCCTGACAGTTGCGCGGGATAGCGGCCGCGGTACTCAGCCGCCGTCAGGCCCACCATGTCCATCAGCTCCTCAACACGCTGCTGTACGCGGCGGGTCTCCCAGCGCAGGATCGTGGGCACCGTGGCGATGTTCTGCGCCACGGTCCAGTGCGGAAAGAGGCCGACGTGTTGGATGACATAACCAATGCGCCGGCGCAGGTCGTTGACGGGTAGGGTCTGCACATCTTGTCCTTCCACAATCACCCGCCCCCGCGACAGCTCGATCAGCCGATTGACCATTTTCATCAGGGTGGTTTTGCCTGAGCCAGACGTGCCTAGAATGACGACGATCTTGCCATCCGGAATTTCCAGGCTGACGTCGTCCACCGCAGGCGCGCCCGTTTCTGCATACCGCTTACTCACATGGTCAAAGACAATTGCATTCATCCGATACTCATCTACGTTCTGGAGTGGGGGGGCACCTAGACCCCCACCCAAAAAAAAAATGAACCGTTGGGGGGGCCCCACGCCGCCACCCCCAAATATAAAT
>JBGAVB010000178.1:0-5885 GCA_044228345.1 Anaerolineae bacterium
CTGGCCTGGATTGCCAGGCGCGTCAAAATTTGCTATAATGCGTCCTGTTGTTTGATCCCCACGGTTCTCCCACTCAATTCTCTTTTTTTCTCTCATCACGATCGTAGGAGGCATTGTCATGATTCAGGGCGTCAATTTCAGCGAAATGATCAACCAGAGCATCAAGGTGCTCACCCAACCCCGCATCGAAACCTTTGAGCAGTTCGAAAAGCATGGCGGCCAGCGCGAGGCGCTGACCTATGTCGCCGTGGCCGCAGGCCTGGCCGGCATTGTCGCCTTGATTGTCGGCCTCTTCACCGGCATCGTAGGCGCCATCATCGCCTTGGTGGGCGCGCTCGTTGCACCGCTGCTGTCCTTCTTTATCTTTGCCTTTGTCGTCAACTGGATGGGCAAGCAGCAGGGCGGCACCGGCACACAGGACGAAGTGTTCTACTCCTGCGCCCTCTACACCGCGCCCATTCTGGCCGTCACCGGCATCGTAGGCAACATTCCTGTCCTCGGTTGTCTGTTCGCCCCCGTCAGCCTGATTTTGGGGCTCTACCAGATCTATCTCGGCTACCTGGCTACGCGTTCCTCGATGAATCTGGACCAAAACAAGGCGATCATCACCGTGATCGTTGCCATCATCGCGCAGTGGATCGTTTTCGCCGTGATCACCGCTATTGTTGCCGCGATTGCGGTCGGCATCGGTGTGAGTTCAGGCGCCATTCAGTTGCAGCAGTAGGAGGGGACTTTTTTGGACATTCAGAAATCCTTCACCTTCCCGCTCGAGGATGAGAAGTGGACCAACAAGGTCCTCGTGGGCGCGGTCATCAGTGCCGTGCCCATTCTGGGCATGGCGGCCAGCGGCTACGGCCTGGACGTGATCAAGAACGTCGTCGAAGATGAGTCGCGGCCCTTGCCCACGTGGGACGACATCGGCGCAATGTTCTTGCGTGGGCTGATCTATACCATCGGCGTGATCGTCTACTTCTTGCCCTTGCTGATCCTCGGCTGCCTCTTCGCCGTGATTGGCGGCGGCCTGGGCGCAGCCCTGGGCGATTCACAATCCGCGCAAGACTCTTTCGGGGCGTTGTTGGGCGGCGCCGGTCTCATCTTCGGATGTCTGGGGCTGCTCTACACGCTGGCCGTGCTGGTCGTTCTGCCTGCGGCCACTGTGCGCTTTGCCCTGAGCAACAAGCTGAGCGACATGTTCAAGTTCAGCGTGTTGTTCGAGGACATTCAGCGCAATATCTCCGGCTACCTGACGGTCGTGCTGGTCGTCATCGTGGTCGGCATGGTTCTGGGCGCTGTTGCAACCCTGGTGACGGGCGTGCTGGCCGTCATCCCGATTTGCGGCTGGATCGCCGCCTGGCTCATCAGCGCCGGCGCCAGCTTCTACGTCCAGTTGGCGGCCAGCCATCTGTGGGGCCAATTCTATCGCGGCGCCCGCGCCGCAGGCACCGTCGCCCTGTAAACGACCGGGCGGTTATAACCAAAAAGGACGCTGACCTTGACGGATCGGCGTCCTTTTTGATTTTTCCACATTCCACCGGGCGAACGATTCATATCGCGCCTGACGGGCGTCCACGCAGGTTTGACGCCATGTTGGTCGGCGGCGGCCGACCTGGCGGCGGCACGCCCTTGCGGCCCGAATTTTGAAGATTAACAAAATAAACCGACAATCAGGCCGGTCACCCGCCAGTTTCGCCCAGTCCGCTTCAGCGGACTTCAGCTATCAGCCTGAACTTCAGTTCAAGGCGTTTGCGCCGCAAACCCACGGTTCAAGGCCTTCGTTCAAGGCGGTCGCAACCAAGCAGCGAGCCATTTCGTGCAGAACCCGCCTTCGAATGAATTCGAGGCTGATAGCTCAAGTCGGCTCAAAGCCGACTGCCATCGCGGTCGCATCCTGTCCGCTCAAGAAAACCTATCGTTATGTCGGCCATATGTTTGGATAAATTGTTAATCTTCAACAGTCGCCCGGCGTGTACAACAAACGTGAAGGAGCCAGCCCGGCAAGTCAGCCGTTTGTCACACAGACAACCATCGTTTGTGCTGATGACCGGGCCGCGCCGTTCGGCTATACTTTCACTGATGACAATCGCAACCCACGAGATGAACGATCGTACAAGAGCGCCTACGGGGCAATGATCGTACAAAGGAGTTCAGATAATGGTAGACGAGACTAAAAAGACCGATGAATTGGCTATTCACAATGAGGGGATTACCCCACCGGCGCCTGCGGCTACAAGCGCGACTGCAGCGCAGCCTACTCGCGCTGGAACTGGATCCGCACACAAGCGGCTGTCTTATGGCGAACGCAAACATCTACGGCGGCAGAAGCAGGCCGGTGAGATCAAAGTAACGCCGCGGCGGTAACGGTTTCGCTCAGGTCGCAACTCACTACCCGGCAGAGTTTTACCGCGAAGTCGCCAAGACGCCAAGGACTGTTTTCCCTTGGCGGCTTGGCGTCTTCGCGGTTCTCCAAATTTGAACAAACCGATGGCGGTTTCATTTGACAAACTCCGCTCTGCGCGAGATACTTTGCGCAATTTGTCACTTAGTATGGGCCGGCGACAGCGTCGGCCCGCAAAGTTCATCTTGCGACATCGAAGGAGATGCCATGCCAAGCACCGTCTATTATGCTTCGCCCCGCCAAACGCGGCTGGAAGCCAACGAAACGCTGCCGATCAAACTGGACCTGATCGTGGACAAGCTAGGAATACGCGACCGCGTCAAGGGCGAAAATGTGGCGATCAAGATGCACCTGGGCGGCAACGTCGGCTACTCGACCTTGCACCCGGTGTTCGTGCGGCGTGTGGTGCAGGCGGTCAAAGAGGGCGGCGGCCGGCCTTTCATCGTGGATCTGAATTGGTCCGCGGGCGACGCGGCCGGCCGCGGCTATACCCCTGAAACCCTGGGCTGCTCGATCTTCCCCATCGGCGGCATGGACGAGCATTACTGCTACCGGCACACGCACCCGTTCAAGAACCTGAGCGAGTGGATGCTGGGCGGCGGCATCCAGGATGCGACATTCCTGATTGACCTTTCGCACCTCAAGGGCCATCCGTCGTGCGGCTTCGGCGGCGCGTTCAAGAACCTGGCCCTGGGCTGTATGATGCAGCCAACGCGCGGCGCCATGCACGACGCCTGTCATTTCGATCCGTACTGGTTCCCTGAGCGCTGCCCCGATCCCCAGGTGCGCGCAGCCATCATCGCCGCGTGCCCGCATGGGGCCGTGGTGCAAGACAAGGAGAACGCGGACAGCCTGCACCTGCACTTCGAGAACTGCAACCAGTGCGGCCGCTGCCTGCAGGTGGCGCCGGCCGGCTCCTTGAAGATTGACGCGGTGAATTTCCACGCGTTTCAAGAGGCGTGCGCGATCTCAGCCAGCCTGACCCTCTCCACCTTTGCGCCGGGCAAGACGACCTTCATCAACATTGGCACGCACATGACGCCGGTCTGCGACTGCTTCGGCTTCACCGGCCTGCCGATCCTGCCTGACGTAGGCATCTTCGGCTCGGACGACATCGTCGCGATTGACCAGGCGTCCCTGGACATGATCGCCCGCAGCCGCTTGATCGAGGAGAACGTCCCGCTCTCGATGGAACCCTGGTACACCGAAGGCCATCCCTTCCAGCACCTGCACGGCCCGCTCAAGGATCCGTACAAGGTCGTCGAGTACGGCGAGAAGCTGGGCTTAGGCTCGCGCAACTATGAGCTGATTGACGTCATGCCGGTCGAGCAGATCACGCGCGCGCCCCTGGGTTACATCAATCTGAACGCCGGCTGATTTTCACAAATTTCGTTGGAAGGTCTGACATGATGAATCGCCGGCAGTTCTGCCAGAAAGTGGTTTGGTTTGGCGGTGCGCTGGCCCTGGCGCCCTTCATCGAAGGATGTTTTGTCATTGGCGGCTTAGGTTGCGACAAATTCCCCAAGGGGGATTGACAAAGTGATGGGCGTCAGTCGTATAATATGTCCATCAAGTTGAAGGGTACATCATGATAGTAAACAATTCCATCCCAACGAACTTGCAGAAGATCACGGTGATGTTGCCCGAAGCGCTCTTGTCAAGACTACGTGAGCATGTGCCGGCTCGACAGCGCAGCCGGTTCATCCTTGAAGCGATCGAGGAGCGCCTGGCGCTGGAGGAACAGATCACCGCACTGGCGGAGACAGCGGGGGCGTGGTCTGACCAGAACCATCCCGAGATGCGCACCGATGAAGATATTGATCGTTGGTTAGACAATCTGCGCCAGTCGCGGAGTAAGAAGAAATCATAAAACCAGGCCGACTTCTCAGGCATCTCGGGCCTCAGCCTGGCTCCCCTGCCCGAGGAATTTATGGCGTAGTACACAACGATTCCACCATGCGCTGATTTTACAGGTTTCCGTCTGATGTCAAGGCGCCAAAGTCGAGTAACGAGCTGAAACGAATGGCGTGAAGCTCCGATACCTCACCGCCTCACCGATCCAGAGCGCAATGTTTGACGATGGCTTGCCCCCTACATTTTCGAACGAGCCGCCGACATAGAGGTTGCCTTGCCCGCCCACCGCCAAGGCATTGACGTATGGATATGGACGGTATCCCCACATGCTTGAGCCGAGGGAGTGCCAGGCACTGCCGTCCCAGCGCGCAACGTAGGGGGTCATCACGCTCCCCGCGTAGGTGAATTTGCCGCCGGCATAGAGATTGCCCTGCCGGTCCGGCGCCAGAGTATACACGAAATAGTTTACGCCGGAGCCGAGGACGTGCCAGGCGCTGCCGTCCCAACGCGCAATGTTGCGGGCGTGCTGGTCACCCGCGCTGGTAAAATTGCCCCCGACATAGAGGTTGCCCTGCCCATCGAAGGCCAGGGCCCAGACCGTGGGGTAAGCCCCCTCCACGCCGGAACCGAGGGGGTGCCAGGCGTTTCCGTCCCAGCGCGCAATGTGGTTGGCATCCACACCCCCTGCTGTGGTGAAGTCGCCACCGGCATAGAGGTTTCCTTGCCCGTCCACCGCCAAGGCGTACACCCAATGGTTCATGCCGGAACCGAGGGGGTGCCAGGCGCTGCCATCCCAACGCGCAATTCGGCTGGCGCCCACGCCTCCCGCAGCGACGAATCCGCCACCGGCATAGAGGTTTCCCTGCTCGTCCATTGTCAGCGCTCTAACGATATAGGTCATGCCGGGTTGGCCGAAGGACTCCACCCAGTATTCGTCTCCCGGGACGAAGGGCGCGCATTGTGACGTTCCGTCAGACGCGCACAAGAATGGATAATCGGTCGCCACAGCCGACGTTGCATCAGGCTGCAAAGAGGAGGTAGACCTGGCGACAGCCGGTGACGCACCGGCAACCGGCAATAGCGCGATCCACAGCAGCAGGCTAAGCAGTCGTTTGCTCCACATCTGACACCTCGCTCAATCCAACAGCTCATCAATTATGCGGCTCAGCGGCTTCCAGACCAGCGCACTCAGGACGTTGGACACGAGCCACCAGATCGCGACCCCGACCAGGTACCGGGTTCTCCCGGCGGGCAGAAACTGTGACACGGCCCAGAACACGGCGCCGAACGTGAGGCCGTAGCAGGCAGTCCAATAGGCGGCCTTCAACGCGGCCTGGCTCACCGCCCGCGAGGGTGAATAGATGCGTTCGTAGGCCACCAGGTGTTCCCACAGCATATACGCCGCGTAGAGGATCAGCACCCCGCCGATCACGACCCGATCCCAGGGCATGTTCAAATACCACACCATGCGGGGATGATAGCGGACATTCGGAGTGGAGTCAACTGGCAACAGGGAGAATGTCACGGCCCGGCCGCCCCACCCTTTTTTGGCTTGAGAACACAAACCGTCGGTGGGAGGAACAAAACCGCAACCCATCGCCCGCGATCCAAAGATTGCGCACCATTGCTTGCCCTG
>JBGAVB010000179.1:0-5851 GCA_044228345.1 Anaerolineae bacterium
GTGGCGCCGTCAATCGAGGCCGCCTCGTAGAGGTCGCCCGGGATGCTTTGCAGCGCGCCGGTGGCGACAATGGTCATGAACGGCCAGCCCAGCCAGATATTAGCGATCAGCAGGGCAAAATAGGACAGGGTCAGGGGAATGCCAGTAATCGGATAGTTGACCTGGTCGAGCCAACGCCAGGTGACGGCGCCGCCGCCGAAAAGATGGCTGACGGTCGTGAGCAGCTGATTGATCGAGCCGTAATCCGGGTCGAACATGTTGCGCCAGACCACGGCAACCACGAGCGAAGGGATGACAATGGGCAATACAAAAACGGCGCGATAAAAGCGCTTGAACCAAAGGCCCTTGGTGTTCAACAACACCGCTATCAGCACACCGATGATAACGTGGAAAGGCACATTCGTAAAAGTCCAAACCAGGTCAAAGGCGAGCACATTCCAGAAACTAAAGTTGGCGATGGCGACCGGTAACTCGCCGGTGAAGATCTGGCGGTAATTGTCAAACCTCCCCCACGTGCACTCACCCTTCATGTTGGTGGTGCAGGCCTCGCTCAGGTTGGCCGGATTGGGCGCCGGGGAGTCAATGCGCAGGTTCTTCACGTTGTAGTCTGTGGTGGACATCCAGACCTGGAAGAACAAGGGGTAGAACGTGATGAGGCCCATCACCAGGAACGCAGGGAGGAGATACATCCAGGCGGTGCGAGTCGTGGATGTGCGTATCCGCCAGTTGGCGAAATCGCTACGGGGCTTTGGCTGCTCCGTCATAGTAGCCATGAGGTGTTCCCTTTCAGATGAGAGAAGATGCTACTAGGGCAATGACGCAATTCCTTGAAAAGACCCGGGGAGCATCACACGGGCCATGCTCCCCGGGGTACTAACTGAGGTTACTTACCGTTGGCCTTGTTCATGGTTGCGCAGGCTTCAGCCACTGCGTCCACGGGCTTGAGCTGGCCTTCCATGACCTTGGTGACGGCATCACCGAAGGGTCCCCACCAGTTGCCGAATTCCTTGCTCTGCGGTCGCGGGAAACCAGCCGCAGCGGCATTGGCGAAGGCAGTGACCAGCGGGTCAGAAGCGGTTACGCCCTTGGCGACCATCGGGCTGCCGGCCACATCGGAGTAGATCTGCGCGCCCTTGGGGCCGAAGATATACAGCGCGACCGCGACCGCCAGCTTCTGCTGATCGGCCGAGATGTTGGGGTTGACGTGCCAGTAGTCTACGCCAGCGAGCGGAGTCGCCGGGCCCTTGGGGCCAGCGGGCATCGGGGCGACGCCCAGCTTGTCGCCGAGGTCCTTCTTGTAATCGCCCAACACCCAGGGGCCGTTGATGATCATGTCAGCCTGGCCCTGGCGGAACAGGGTGTCGGCCTTGCCGCCGTCGGTCTGGAAGTCAGCGCCAGCGGCCTTCAGGTCGGCCATGAACTGCAGAGCATCGGCGAAGCCGCCCTTGTCAGCCGTGCAAACGCCATCGGCATCCATCAGCTTGCCGCCGAATGCGCCGGTCAGCCAGCCGAAGTTGTGGTAGTTGTTCTGGTTGATTTCGATCTTCTTGCCAGCCTTGACCATGGCCAACAGTTCGTCGGTGGTCGCAGGCGGCGTCGGGATGGTGCTCTTGTTGTAGTACAGCGCCACGGCCTTGATGATGCCAGGCACGCCGTACACCTTACCGTCTACCTTGGCGCCGTCGAAGCTCGAGAGCGGGAAGGCGTCGGTCTTGCCCTTCAGCAGATCATCCAACGGGGCGAGCAGACCCGCGCGCACCTGGTTGCCGGTGTTGTCATTCGGCACCGTGAACATGTCAGGGCCGCCGCCGGCTGCTACTTCCGTCTCCCACTTATTGAAGACCTGGTCGAACGGAATCTGCAATACGTTGACCTTGACATCGGGCATGTCGGTCTTCATCGCTGCCAGGGCCTGCGTCAGCGCCTTCTCTTCCGCGCTGCCGGTGCCGTAGGCGTGCCACAGGGTGATTTCGCCCTTGGGGCCTGTCGCTACTGGGGCTTTTGTCGCCTCTGGGGCCTTGGTAGCCTCTGGGGCTTTGGTGGCCTCTGGGGCCTTGGTAGCCTCAGGAGCCTTGGTGGCCTCTGGCGCCTTCGTGGGCGTTGCCGCACCACCGCAGGCGCTCAAGACCATGCCTACTACCAGGAGCAGGCCGATCAGTGTACTGAACTTACGTAACATACTTCTCCTCCGATTCAAAATGGGTTACAGGCAAAGGAAAAAAACATGCACATGTTGCGCAGATAGCGTGAAAGCAAGCGAAGTTTTTCGTTCGAACCATCACCTCCTCAAGAAAAATGATGGAGACCGATGACGTAAACGGCGTCGTTTGGGTTGGTGCACGCCGATCATGATGATGTGCTCAACATGACTGGGACTGCATCTAAAAGCAATTGCAGTATACCTACAATCTAGGAACTTGTCAAACAAAAAACACACTACTTGTCAAAGACCCTGCCGTGGACGCCCAGGGCAGGGTCTTGCGGATGACCCTCAGCCGTTGAGGGATAGAGTCAGAAAAGCGAACCGGATCCAGTCGAAAGTCGTCTGGCCCGGCTGCTATTTCTTGTGGCGATAAACAATGCGGCCACGCGTTAGATCATACGGCGAAAGCTCAATACGTACACGGTCGCCTAGCAGTACCCGGATATAGTATTTGCGCATCTTGCCTGAAAGATAGGCCAGCACCTCGTGGCCGTTATCCATCACCACGCGAAACATGGTGTTGGGCAAAGTTTCGGTAATGGTGCCCTCAACAGTAATCTTATCTTCTTCGTCTTTTGACATTCGAATCGTTACTCCTCAAAAACAGTGCGAAAGGCCGGGCCGCTATCAGCACAACGCAATTCGGGCTTCGGAGTGGCAATCAAAGAAGCGCTGAGGCGCCGCTTTCTTGCCGCTCCGTTGTGTCGGCACGTGATTTATACAGGCTGTTTGAAAAGATCAACCTTATCTCACACGCAGACACAGAGAGCACAGAGAGAAGCCGGAAGTGGCAGCGAATAGCCTTTTTCCCTGTGTCTCTGCGTCTTGGCGTGAGCTTCTCAAGCAGTTTCCTAGCTCTGAATCCTCATCTCACGCTTGCGCATGGTGCGTCGAGCTTTGCGAATGGCCTTCTGCTTCTTGATGCGCCTCAGCTCGCTCTTGGGCGTAAACCAACGCTTCTGGCGCACTGTGGGCAGGATGCGCGCCTCAGCGACTGCCTTGCGGAAGCGCTTGAGCAGGTTATCCTGCGACTCACCGGGTCGAAGTTGTACTGTCATGGTCTCACCTCCCTTCTCGATGGGAACCGGTCATTCCCTGAGATGGACGCTTTCGTTTATGTTTCATCAACGAGTGAATCGTTGTACTCGTTCTCGATAAAGATATACTCGCCCGCCTGGTTGGCATGGCTGTCGTCAGCCGCAATCCAATCCGTGGCGGCGCGGCGTAGGCTCAACGCAATGCGTTGGCGATTCGATTCGATACGCAGAATCTGCGCCAGCGCTTCTTGTCCCACTTCGACCACCTCGTTTGGATGACGGATGGGGCGGTGCGACAGCTCCGACAAGTGAATCATGCCTTCGATGCCCGGTTCGATCTCGGCAAAAGCGCCAAATTCCATCAGCTTGGTAATGCGCACCTGAACGATTTGCCCCGCATGGTAGCGCTGGGCGACCATTTCCCAGGGATTGGGCAATGTGCGGCGCCGGCTCAGGGCAATGCGCTGGCGATTGTCATCCAGCCGCAGCACCATCACGCGAATGGTCTCGCCAACGGTCACCACATCGTGTGGGTTCTTCACGATCTGCCAATCAAGTTCGCTCAGATGAATCAAACCATCCGCGCCGCCAATATCCACAAACACACCAAAGGGTCGAATCGCCGTTACGCGACCTTCCACAATCTGCCCCGCTTGCAGCTCATCCAACAGAGACGCGCGGCGCTGCTCCCGCAGCTCTTGCTCGGCCAGCCGATGGGAGAACACCAACCGCCGCTTCTTCCGGTCCACTTCGATGATTTTGACGGGCAGCATCTGCCCCACGTAACTGCTCAAGCGATCGGCGCGTTCTGCTTCTGAAGAACGGCCATAATCCGCCAGATGCGATGCCGGGACGAACCCGCGGATGCTGCCAAAGGTTACGGTTAGACCACCGCGGTTATAACCCACGACTTCTTGTTCGGTGATCGCGCCCGATTCCAGGATTGCCTGCGTCTGCAGCCAATCTTGCTCCTGTTGTGACAGGTAGATCGAAAGAATCAGCTCTCCCGCCAAATTGTGGGGGTTTGCCACAATCGCCGGGATCGTGGCGCCTACGGCTAATCTAGCGCGCGCCGCCGGGTCCAATTTCGCCAGGTCGCTGGCCGGAACGATGCCATCTTGCTTGGCGCCGATATCGAGAACCAGTTCTTTGTCTGAAATGGCCACGACGACGCCCTGCACCAAGTCGCCATGTTGTGGGCGTAGATGGCTCTGTTTATCGCCCAGATACGCCGCAAACAAGGTGGCAAAATCTTCTTCCTCGTGGACTGACTTGTCGCTGTCTTGGTTTTGCATCAGCTGGCCTTCTCCAAAAAAAATCTCGACCTATCCTGCGTACCCTGGTCGAGATTCAACGTCATCATCGTTCTGATGAACCTAGGCTAAGTGTCATGCAACCTCACGGTTGAGCATTGAACAAAGATGTCGTTGATGAGGTTCCTCCGCTGCATTGCCAGCGAACCGACCACGAGGCCAAATTAGTTGATGGCCGCTCCGGGTGCAAGACGATCCACGGTGACATCGTTCCCGACGTCAGGCCAGGGTGATAGCCCAATGGCGCCGTGCGCATTGATTGGCCTCAGCCGTTGCGCGCGACCGGTCAATCCGCTGCCAATTATACCAATGTGTTTCATGGCTGTCAAACAATCAATAGCAATTTCGCGCTTGCCCTGGCCCTGTGCTATAATCTCGCTGTCTTATGTTAATGTTTCACGTGAAACATTTTGAGCAACTTGTAAAAAACAACCGTGAGGTTCCTGCTTTGTCCATTCATGCTGATGAACAACAGCCGCGATCGGCGCCGCTCCTGCCGCCCGATCCACCAGCCCTCTGCGACTACGAGGGTTCTACCTATCGAGTTGAGTTTTGGACCGACGCGCGCGCTTTCGAAGACCTGGCCGAGCGCCATGCGCTGCACGCACTGCTTCCGCCTGGCGGGGCGCGCCTGATTGAAATTGGGGCCGGTTTTGGACGCCTCGCCGATCTCTACGCGGGCTACGCGCAGGTGATTCTGGTCGAGCCAGCGCTTTCTATGCTGCGCCAGGCTCAGGAACGCCTGGGCCATGATCCGCGCTTTGTCTTTGTACGCGCCAATGTCTATGATCTACCGCTCCAGGATCAAACGCTCGACACCGTGGTGATGGTGCGTGTGCTGCACCACTTGGTGGATGTGCCCCAGGCCCTGGCGGAGCTGCGACGGATCACGCGCCCCGGCGGCGTCTTCATGCTTGAGTTTGCCAACAAGCGCAATCTGAAGTCTATCCTGCGCTTTGCCCTGCGCCGACAAACCTGGAGCCCCTTTGCGCCCGAACCGTATGAATTTGTGCCGCTCAACTTTGACTTCCATCCTGCCTGGGTCTCACAGCAACTACAGCGAGCGGGATTTCACGTGCAGCGCGAAGTCGCGGTCTCGCACTTCCGCGCGGGGTTCTTCAAACGCCGCTGGTCAGCCGCACGCCTGGCCGCGCTCGATGGTTGGCTGCAGCGCTACGCCAGCGGGCTGAAGCTGGCTCCGAGTATCTTTGTGCAGGCGCAGGTCCCGACCGCCGCGGCATCCTCGCCTTCAGATGGCCTGTTTCGCTGCCCAGCCTGCCATCACAACGACCTGGTCG
>JBGAVB010000017.1:0-14890 GCA_044228345.1 Anaerolineae bacterium
CCCTGAGCATTTCGCGGCCCGCGTGCAGCAGATGGGCGCTGAGCCGAGGTTGCAGGAACTGGCCGCGATCTACCTGGCCTATCAGCAGCGCCTGCAAGACAAGGGCTGGGCCGACCGTGCCGGCATGGGGTGGTTGAGCGTGGAAGCCCTGGCGCAGCGCGCTCCCCACGTCGGCCGCGACTGGCCGCTGCTGGCAGTGGACGGTTTCGATGATTTCACGCCCATCCAGGCTGCCTTGCTCAGCCTGCTGGCCGCGCGCGTGGGTAAGATGCTAATCACGCTCACCGGCAGCGTGGATGGCGACCGTCGTCCACTGGTTCACCGCCGCTTTGCGCGCACGCGGCAGATCCTCAGCGATGCGTTGGGCATGCAAGCCACGGCCATGCCTACGGCAGCCCACCGCGCGGCTCCGCGCCTGGCCTACCTGGAAGCCAATCTCTGGCGGGGCCAGGTCAGTCCGCCGCCGGCCGCGCCCCTGGAAGATCACGCTGGCGCGGGCCCGTTCTTGGCGGCCGCCGACCTCACGCTGATCGAAGCGCCTGACCGCACGGCCGAAGTGCGCGCGGCGCTGCGTTGGCTGAAGGCGCGCCTGCTGCTGGACAACCGTCAGCCTGGCGAACTGGCGCTGCTCATGCGCAACGTGACGCCCTACCGCGCAGCCATTGAGCAGATTGCCGCTGAATTTGGCCTGCCGCTCCGTCTCGTGGATGGCCTGCCCCTTGCGCTAAACCCGGCGATCGCGGCCTTGCTCGACCTGCTGCGCCTCGCGCTGCCCGGCCCCGATCAACGGCCGGCGCTGCCCCGGCGCCTGGTGATTGAAGCCTGGCGCAGCCCGTACTTTGATTGGCGCGTGCTCGCGCCGGAGGGCATCGGCCCCACGGACGCGGACCGGCTGGATGCGGCCGCGCGCCAAGGGCGCGTCATTTCTGGTCTGGCCCAATGGGAAGAAGCGCTGGCGCTCCTTTGCACACGCGCCGCGGGCGCGGCTGAGGGCGACTCTGCATTTTCCCCGCGGCAAGCTGCCAGCTTCGATGTGGACGAGGCGCCCCAGGCATCGTCCCCGCCCGCGGCCGAGGCCGCCCGCGCACTGCAGGCCCTTTTTCGACGCTTCGTTGATTTCCTGACGCCGCCCGCCGGCGAACAGCCGCGGCGCATTTTTGTCAGCTGGCTGGAAACTCTGATGGGCGACGATCCACAGCCGGACCCGGATGACGAGGTCGGCCAACTGTCGCAGCCGGACTCGCTGCACATGGCGGCGCAGGCTCGGCGTGCGCCGCCGGTCGTAGGCGGGCGAGACGTGGAGGCCCTGGTTTGTCTCAAGGATGTCTTGCGTGGCTTGGTATGGGCCGAGGAAGCCGTCGCCAGTCCACCGGTGGATTTCGATGGCTTCGTGGCCGATCTGAGCGGCGCCATCGCCGCCGCAGCCTATCATCCGCCCGCGTCGGCCCACGGCAATGACATCATTGTTGCGAACGTCATCCAGGCGCGTGGCCTCTCCTTCCATGCCGTCGCCGTGCTGGGACTGGCCGAAGGCGAGTTTCCGGCCAGCCTGCATGAAGATGCCTTTCTGCGCGAAACCGATCGTGCGCGCCTCCGCCAACTCGGCTTGCCGCTGCCTTCAACCCTGGATAGTGCAGAAGTCGAGTTCTTCTATGAAACCATCACCCGGCCGACGGCGCAGCTGCTCTTGACGCGCCCGCGCCTGGCCGACAATGGCGCGCTCTGGCAGGCATCGCCTTTCTGGGAGGAGCTGCGGCGGCTCGTGCCTGTGACGCCCATCGGCTTGACCAGCGAAAGCCTGCCTTCGCCGTTGGAAGCTGCATCCTGGCCGGAGTTGATTGAAACCCTGGCCGCACAACCTGGCCTGACCACAGCGCGCGCGTGGGCGCAGCAGGCTGACCCCGCACGCTGGCTGGCGCTGACCACAGCCGCTGAGGTCTTCCAGGCGCGCAGCGGCGACGGCCAGCATCTGTATGATGGCGACCTTTCCGCATGGGAAGCTGCGTGCGCGCAACGCTTCGGCCCGGCTTTCACCTGGAGCGCCAGCCGCCTGGAAACCTACCGCAGCTGCCCACTCTTCTTTTTCTTCGCCAGCGTCCTGCGCCTGGAGCCGCGCCGCCAACCGATCGCTGGCCCGGACACTGCGCAGTTGGGCAACGTCTACCATCGCATCTTCGAGTTGGTTTATCAGGCCGCCAGCGACCCCCGCGACCACGCATCGGTGCTGGCGGCCTTGCCAGGGGCAGCCCGCCAGGTGCTGGACGCCGCCCCTGGCCGTGAGGGCTTCCGGGTGACGGCGTGGTGGGCGCAAACGCGGGCCGAAATCGAGGAGGATGTGCGTCGTTCTCTGTTGGGCCTGGCCGAGTTGGGGGGGAACTGGCAGCCCATCGCTTTCGAACAGCGCTTCTTCGACGCGCAAACCCTGGAAGTCGCGGTTGGGGGCGACAGCTTCCGTTTGCACGGCGTCATTGATCGGATTGACCGCGCGCCAGACGGCCGTCTGCGCGTGATTGATTACAAAACCGGCGGGCCAGCCAACTTCAAACGCCAGGCCGTGGAGGCGGGCAAAAAACTGCAGCTGCCGCTCTACGCCGTGGCGGCGCGCGATGCGCTGCATTTGGGGCCGCCGGCGGACGGCTTCTACTGGCATGTGCGCCAGGCGCAGCCGAGCGATTTCACGCTGCAGGGCAGCACGGGCGGCCCCGTCGCCGCCATGCGGCGCGCGGCCGATTTCGCCTGGGAGGCCGTGCAGGGGATTCGCGCCGGCCGCTTCGCGCCCACCCCGCCCGCAGACGGTTGCCCCGACTATTGCCCGGCCGCCGCTTTCTGCTGGCGTTATCGGCCGCGTTACGTGGGCTAGAAGCCATGACAACCACCCTGTTGCCCCATCCCATTGTCGCGCAGATGCACCCAAGCGCGGAGCAAGAACCGCCCATCTTCGCCTCTGGCGCGGACGTGGTCGTAACCGCCGGCGCCGGCGCGGGGAAGACCCGCACGCTCGTCGGGCGCTACCTGGCCTTGCTGGCGGCCGGGGTCAACCTGCGCGCGGTGATCGCCATCACCTTCACGGTCAAAGCCGCGCGCGAGATGCGCAACCGCGTACGTAACGAGATGCGCCGCTACCTGGAACAGCCTGATTTACCCGAGGCGGAGCGTGAGCGTTGGCAGGCGCTCTACAGCGAACTGGACGCCGCGCGCATCAGCACAATCCACAGCCTGTGCGCCGACATCCTGGCCGCGCATCCTGCCGAAGCCCAGGTTGACCCCGGCATTACCGTCTTAGACGAAGGGCGCGCGGCGCTCCTGCGCGCCCAGGTCCTGGATGAAACCCTGGCCTGGGCCGCCGATGAGCCTTCCGCCAGCGCCTTATTCGTCGCCCTGGGCGAGCGACCATTGCGCGCGGCGCTCAGCGATCTGCTCGGCCGCCGTCTTGACACAGAAACCGTGCTGGCGCGCCTGCCCGCGGACATCCTGGCGCATTGGCGCGAGGCGTGCCCTGAGCTGACTACAGCGGATGCGGCGCTGGCGCCCGTGGCGACTGCGCTGCAGCGGCTTTTCGCCTGGGCCGCCGCCCGCTATGCCGCGCGCAAGCAGGCGCAAAACGTGCTTGACTTCGATGATCTGGAAGCGGGCGCGCTGGCGCTGCTCACCGCGCATCCGTCCGTGCGCGCCCGCTGGCAGGCCGACATCCAGGCGCTGCTGGTGGACGAGTTCCAGGACACCAACGCGCGCCAGCGCGCGCTGCTCCGCCTGCTCAACGAACCAGGCGGCAAGCTCTTCATCGTGGGCGACGCCAAGCAGTCTATTTACCGCTTTCGCGGCGCAGATGTGACGGTCTTTCGCGCCGAGCGCCAGCAGATTGCGCAGGACGGTCTGGCGTTCAGCTTGCGCACTTCGTATCGGGCGCATGCCGACCTGGTGACCGGCCTGAATGACCTGCTGCGCCCTGTGCTCGGTGTGCAGGCAGCCAGTGCACGGCCCTGGGTTGAGCCGTTCGAAGCCATCGCGCCGGCGCGCACGCAGCCTGGCCCTGGCTTTCAGCCGCCCTACATCGAGCTGCATCTCACCGTCGGTACGAAACAGGATGCGCTGGGCCGCGCGGCCGACGCCGTGGCCGCCCAGCTGCGCGCGCTGGTCATGGCGTGCGGCGTCCACAACGAACATGAGGGGCAGACCGCGCCGCTGACCTACGGCGATATTGCCATCCTTTGCCGCGCTTCCAATTCGTTTGCGGCCTATGAAGAAGCCCTGGCGCGCGCCGGCATTCCCTATGTCACCGTCGCCGGGGGCGGCTTCTACGATCGGCCCGAAATTCGCGATCTACTCAACGCGCTGGCCGCGCTGGCTGATCCAACCGATGACCTGGCCCTGGTTGGCCTCCTGCGTTCGCCCATCTCAGGCCTCACCGACGCCGCGCTGTATCGTCTGAGCGAGGCGCCCGCGGAGAATTGGTGGCTGCGTCTGCAGGAGCATGGCGCCATTCTGTCGGGCGCCGATGGCGCGCGCGTGCCCCGCATCGTGCGCCTGATCCGTGATCTGCACGACCAGGTTGGCCGCGTGGCGGTTGCGGATTTGCTCAAAGCGCTGCTCGATGCCACTGACTACCGCGCGGCGCTGCGCCTGGCAGGCGACACACGGGGCGCACGTAACGTCTCCAAACTGTTGGCCGATGCGCAGGCAAGCGGTCTGGTGAGCATTAGCGACTTTCTGGACACCGTCAACCTGTTGAAGGACAGCGGCGTGCGCGAGAGTGAGGCGCGCACGGTCAGCGAAGGCGCGGTTCAAATCATGAGCGTACACGCGGCCAAGGGCTTGGAGTTCCCGGTGGTGGTCATCGGCGATATCAACTACGCCTCACGCAGCCATAATCGCCTGCTTCTGCATCCCACGTTGGGCCTCGCGCTGCCGATCGCGGATGCGCAGGGGGTCAAACCGGCCATCCATGCGGCGGCCGCGGCCTGGGAAGCTGATCAGGACGAGGCTGAGTCGGCGCGGCTGCTGTACGTGGCGGCCACGCGCGCGCAGGAAAAGCTGATTATCAGCGGCTGCGTACGCTTGAAGAAGGATCAGACCCTGGGATGGCTCAACGGCTGGCTGAAGCTCATCGCCGGGCCAGCCGCGACCAACCTGGCGAATCAGCGCCTTATGCACCAAGAGACAGGCGACAGGCGGCACGAGCTGCCGTTGCGCGTGGGGGCGGCGACGCCGGTGGCGTGCGTGGTGTACGAGCCGTTGTACGCGCCGCGCCAGCCCGCGGCTGCGCCTGCGGCTGAGAATCTGCCGCCTTCGGCTGACGTGGCCGATCCCCCGTTGTTGGCGCCGCTGCCGCGGGTCGCCGGCCCGGAACCAGACACGGCGCGCCATGTTTGGCGTGTGGCGCCGCCGGCCGCGCGTCTGCATGCGCCAGCGTGGGTCATCGGCTCGCTCGTGCACGAAGCCCTGGCCGCGTGGCGTTTTCCTGACGCTGATTTCCCGCGCTGGGCGGCCGCCCGCGCGCGCAGCCATGGCCTGACCGCGGGCCGCCAGGTTGAACACGCCATCAGCGAGTGCGTGCGCCTGCTGCACCGATTTGCGGCGCATCCGCTGTATCAAGAGATGGATCGCGCGGCGCAGCGCCTGCACGAGGCGCCCTACAGCATGATCGTGGATGGGCGCACGGACGAGGGCGTCATAGATGCCTTGTTTCGGCAGGGCGAGCAGTGGACAATTGTGGAGTTCAAGACGGATGTGGTGTCAAATGCGACGGCTGTTGCCGGGCATCTGCAGCAGTGCGGTTACGTGGAGCAGGCTGGCCGCTATGCGGCGGCCGTGGAGCGCCTGCTGGGTCAAACGCCGCGCGTGCTCTTCTGCTGGCTCAACGTGGCCGGGCGCATCGTGATTGCAACGCTCCCGAACTTGGCGCGCCCTTGACCACCTGCCGCTGCGGGTGAACACACGGAATCTGCAAGCTGTCCTCTAGGAGATTTCCGTCAGCAGCGCCGCCAGGCACGCCTTGACGGCCGCGTAGCCAAAATGGGTGTGGACGAGCTGGCGGCCCTGCTGCGCCAGGCGCAGCCAGAGGGCGTCATCCTGGTAGAGCTGCACGACCGCGGCGGCAAAGGCGGCGGGTGCGTCCGCCACCAGCGCATGCACGCCAGATTCGATATACGCACCTTCCGCGGCGACGCTGGTCATCACCACCGGCAGCCCGTGCGCCATGGACTCCAACACCTTGCCTTTGATCCCAGCGCCAAAACGCAGCGGCGCCACGCTCAGCCGGCTGCGGCGGAAAAATGGCTCCAGGCTGGGCGCATGCCCCGCAATCTGCACATCGGCCGCGGCCAGCGCCTCGATCTCAGGCGTGGGCAGGCCCACGAGCTGCATGCGAACGCCGGGCAGCGCCTGGCGCAGCCGCGGCCAAATGGCGGTCACCAGGTAGTGCGCGGCATCGCGATTAGGCCTGTGCACAAAATTGCCCACAAACAACAGATCGCGACGATCGGCGACGCTCAGCTCGTCGTCCGATGCCACGTGAACGTTGGAAATGACGCGCACGGCCGCCGCCGGAGTCAGCGCGGCCAGCACGCGCTGCTCCTCCTCTGTTACCACCAGCGTGAAGTCAGCCTGTGCAGCCATCTGCAGTTGACTGGCCTGCACCGCCTGCGCCTGCGCGGCCAACCGTGCGCTGCCCTGCACCTCGGCCGCGCGCGCCATGCTCACGAAGGTTAGCTCGATCGTGTCGAACACCATCACGGCCTGGGGCGCCGCGCGGCGCAGCGCGGGGATGAAGTCCGGCCCGCCGCTGACGCCGAGCCAGATGGCATCAAACTGCGCGCCGTGCGCAGCCAGGTAAGCTGTCACCGGCGCGGGCGGCGGCGTTTCGATGCCCTGGCTGGTCAGGAAGGCTCGCGCGGCCGCCGCGCGCTGCTGGTACACGGGGTGAAAGCCCTGGCCCGCGGACAGGTTCGTGACCGACCAGCCAAGCTCGATCAGCATCTTCATCAGGCGAATAATGCGTAAGGACGCGCCGTCGAGATCGGGGATGGGCGTGGTATGCGTGATGACCAGGATGTTTCGCTTCATAAGCAGGAGGATTCTGGTATAACGAGCAAGAAATATCAACGCAAAGCCGCAAGGCCGCAGAACGTTTTCTTAGCGTTCTTGGGCCGTGGCGACTTTGCGTTGAGGTGTTTGGCGGCGGTTTGTCCGGGTTAGGATTTCGGCGTGGCGTTCGGCGCAGGCGTCGGTGTGGGCGGGAGGATGAAATCCTGCACGGTCTTGGTCACGAAGTCGCGCACGCTGTACTCGGACACTTTGACGATGTAGGCCGAAGCCGACGACTTGACGTAATAGCTGTTGTCGGTCGCGTCTTTGGCCCCAATCGTCAGCGTCAGGGTCGTCACCGGCAGGTCGGCCGGCTTGATCTGCACCGTCACCGTCGCCTGCGGCTTGTCCAATCCGTATTCCGGCTTGGCCTGCTTGCCCAGCGGCTTGAGCAGGGTCACATTCGCAGCCTGGCTCACCAGCGAGGTGACCGCGCCGGTGTTCAGCGGCGCGCCTGCGGGCAGGTTGTTGAGCGTCCAGGTGCCGGAGACATCCTTCGAGAATTGCAGCGTGCCCGTGATGTTGGTGATCGTCAGGCCAATCATCTCGGTCTGTGTGATCGTGACGTACGTGGTTTTGATCCAGGACGCATCCTGCGCGCCCAGCTCGTAGCTGGACAGATCGCTGGCGAGATAGACATCGTTCTGCTGATCCGCGCGCACGTGCGTCGCGCGCGTGCCGGGCGCCGAGCCAACCAGCAGCGTGTGCGTTGCGCCGCTGGCCAGGGTAAACTCCACCTTGCGCAGGAAATCGTCAGCCGCCACTTGCAGCCGCTTATGACTGTCGCTGGTGCGCGTCACCAGGCGGTTGGTTTTGATCGCCGCGATCTTGTCCAGCACCGGGGTGACCTTGCTGCCGTCCACGGGGAAATCGTCAGCGCTGGGCAAGACCCAGTCGTTGCCCGATTTCTTCATCTCTACCACATTCTTGTCGTTGTCAGTGATCTTGAGCGCGGTCACATCGCTGGCTTTGAAGTCAGCGAAAAGAGGCGCGCCTGCGCTGGCCGGCGCGGAACGCGGCCACAGGACGACCACCGCCAACAGCACCTGCGCCAGGAGAATGCCCGCCAGAATCTGGTTACGTTTGCTCATGATGTTCTCCATCTACGTCGTTGAGGCGCGTCCTGCGGCCGCCCACCGGGACGACCGTCAGGCGCGCCCCTACTTTACTTCCCTGTCTTGACCTCAACCAGCGCCATGGGCTTTTCACTGCGCCGGCGCATCGTCCACACCGCGCCGATGCCGGCCAGGGCCAGCAGCGCCAGGGCATAGTTGGCAACTTCCCACGTGGATTGTTCGCCCGCTGCCATCGGCTTGAGCACGCGTGACTGCGTGCCGCGTGAACGAATGGTCAGCAGGTCAAGGTCTTCCACCGACCAATCCACCGCGTTCTGCATGAATTGCAGCGAGTTGAGGTAGCGATCCTGGGTCAGGTTGGACGAGATTTGGAAGATCAGGTCGTCCACAAATTCCGCGCTGCCGATGACAACCAGGCGCGAGGTGTTGGGCGATGATTCGATCGTTGCCGCCGTCACTGGCGCGGGCGTCGCCGCTGGCTGGTTCGGATCGGTCGGCGCTGCGGTCAGCGGAGAAGGCTTGCCTTTGAAGAAGCTCTCGAACGAGCCTTGCACGGAAACTGCCAGGGTTTGGCTGGCGCGCGTGCCTTCAACCGGGAAACCGAGCTGCGGATAGAGCTGCATGTTGGGCTGAATGTCGGTGTTGGTGCGCAGCCAGGAATCGGCGGTGGATTTGAGCAGCGGCACGACGGTGCGGCCGCTGTTCTTGGCTTGATCCACCAGCACCGGCGAGGCCCAATGGAGCGTGACTGCCGGCAGATTGGCAACCACGGGGCTGTTCTTGTCCATGCCGCTGTTGCGCACATCCACGAAGAACGGGTAGCTGATGGCTTGAATCTCGCGCACCTGCGTGCCGCCCACGTTGCGGTTGACCGCCACCGGGAATGGCTCGTTCTGCGGATCCATGACCAGGGCCTGGGTCACGGTGATACCGTAGCTCTGCAGCATCTCCTGCAAGCCGCCGCTGATCGCTTTGATGCCCAGGCTGCCGGCAAAGGGATCGGGGGCGATGGTATAGTTGCCGGCCGCCACCACCACCGAACCGCCGCGCATCAGGAACTGATCCAGCGCAAAACGCTGCTTGTCGTCCATGCCTTGCGGCGCGACCACCACCATCACATCCACATCGGATGGGACCTGGCCGTCCTTCAGATCCACTGTGCGCACCGTGTAGTCACGACTGAGCTGTTGGTTCAAGGCGTTGAAGGTCGGTTGCGCTGGCTGATACTGCCCCAGTTGGGGATCAGGCTGCGCCGGGGGCGGCGTCCACAGGCCAACCACCTTCAAGAACCCGCTCGACGAGCGCTTGAGCGCGGCTTCGATGGCCGTGCGTACGCTGGCCTCGCTCAGATCGCCAGATGGGGAGATGACCTGCGACTTGTCGCCGACCTGCAGGATCATGTCGAGGTAGTAGGTGTCGGCGGCAAAGAGCGAAACTGGGATCGGCCGCAGCTTGAAGTTGTTGATGAGCGTCTGCCGGTTGATTGCGGCAGCAGGCGCGTCGGGGTCAATCACCTCGAAGGTCAACTTGCCGTTGGAACGCGCGGCCAGGTCGCGCGCCACTTTTTCGATCGTGGCCTGGCCGGTCTGCAGCGTGGACGGCAGGGTGTTGGGGGTTACGAACAGCGTCAGCTTGACCGGCTCATTGACGGCGGCCAAGACGCTGTCTACGCTCTGAAAGCCGTACACCACTTTCTTGACCGCGCGGGTCAGGTCGTACTCCAGGTTGCGCAGGCGCACATCCACGGTGCCATCACGCTGTGATGTTACCTCGATCAAGTCACGAAAGTTGAGGGTGACGTTCTGATCGCCATAGCGCACCAGAATGTCGAAGTAGGCGTTGATGACCGACGCCTCATAGCGTCCCGACACCTGCAGAGGCGTGGATTGGATGCCGTAGGTTTGATTAGCCTCGGTTTCCTTTTCCGGATCCTGCAAGGGGTCAATGACCTCGGCTGTCACCTTGCCGTGCGAGGCAATCTGGTATTCGGTCAGCATGTCTCGCACGCGCGGCGCCAACGGCGCCAGCAGGGGATGCGTCTTCTCGCTGATGTAGGCTCGAATGAGCAGCGGCTCCTGCAGGTTGTTGAGCAGGTCACGCGTGGCTGCCGATAGGCTGTACTCGCGCTGGGCTGTCAAGTCAACCCGCAGGCTGCTGATCGGATAGAGCCAGATATTCAGCACAATCAGATTCAGCGCCACCAGGCCGGTCATGGTCAGCCAGTTCCGGCGATAGGCCAGGGTGTTGTCGCCCTGGCTCCAACGCTGGCTGTCCAATGAAACGATGTTCAAGAGCAGAAAGAGTGCGGTCAATGACAGGTAATAGACCAAATCGCGCAGGTCAATGATGCCGCGCTCGATGCTCTCGAAGCGGCTGCCGATGCCAATCGCGCGCAGAACGTCGGCCGCGGCGCCGCCCACAAAATCGGTGACGCCGCGCGAGCCAACCGCGTAGAAAACGCCGCCCACCAACACGGTGATAATCAGCGCCACGATTTGGTTGTTGGTGCGGGACGAGATGAAGAGGCCGATCGCCACGTACACAGCCGCCATCAGGATGGCCGCCAGGTAGCCGCCGATGACCGGGCCCCAGTCCAGGTTGCCCAACAGGCTGACGGTGATGGGCAGGAAAAGAGTCAGCGCCAGGGCCAGGCCAATCAGCGCCATTACCGCCAGGAATTTGCCGATGACCAACTGCGCGCCGCGCACCGGCAGGGTGAGCAGAATCTCCAGCGTGCCAGACTGCTGTTCCTCGCTCCACTGGCGCATGGTCAACGCCGCGGCCAGGAAGATCAGCAAGATCGGCATCCATTGGAAGAGGGGCCGCACATCGGCGATGCCCCGCGCAAAGAAGGTGTTGACCCAGAAGAAGGAAAAGAGGGTCGCGGCTAGAAAAGCGCCCAGGAAAATCAGCGCCATCGGCGACCCGAAGTAGCTGTTCAGTTCCTTACGCGTCATCGAAAGAGTCTGTTTCATCGTTATTTCATCCACCTGTCGCCAACTGATTGAACACGCTTTCCAGCGTGCGCACGTCACGACGCAGTTCACGCAGCGGCCAGTTGCGCTGTCGCGCCAGGTCGTAGATGGCCGGACAAAGATCATGATCGCTGGCATCGGCGCCCACGATGCGATAGGCCGGATAAGCCTCGGCTGTCGCCAGCGGCTCCACCGTACGGACGTGCGATAAGCCGGCCAGCGCCGCCTCGACGCCGCTCTGCCTGGCTTGCAGGACCAGGATGGCGTCGGCCGTGGCTGCCAGTGTGGAGAGGCGCTGATCGGCCTTGATCTCACCGTTGAGGATGATCACGACGCGATCACACAGGGCTTCCACTTCGGACAGGATATGCGTCGAGAAGAGGATGGTGCTGTCCTGCGCCAGGCGTTTGATCAGGCGTCGGATTTCCACGATCTGCGTAGGGTCAAGACCCACGGTCGGTTCGTCGAACACCAGGAACTTGGGCTTATGCAGGATGGCTTGGGCCAGGCCGACGCGCTGGCGGAAGCCTTTGCTCAGTGTGCCAATCGGCTGCGTCAACCGATCCTGCAGCGCCGTGGCGTAAATGGCCTCCGAGAGACGGCGGGGCTGATCGCTCTCTGGAATCTCGCGCAAGTCTGCCATCAGCTTGAGATAGGCTTGCACCGAAAGCTCAGGGTAGAGGGGCGCATTTTCCGGCAGGTAGCCGATGCGAGCCTGGATGGCGCGGGTGTCGGTGAGCACATCCAGCCCATCAATCAGCACCGTGCCTGCGTCTGGCTGCAGATAGCCAGTCAAGATTTTCATGAGTGTTGTTTTGCCGGCGCCGTTCGGGCCGAGCAGGCCCACAATCTCACCCTGGTGAATATCGAGACTCACCCCGCGCAGGGCTTCGATGGGGCCGTAGGATTTCGCAACGTCTTTGACTTCGATCATGCCACAGACCTCCAGAATCTGAGTAACACGCAAGAAACCAGGTTTGAAATCAGGGCAGCGTTGGAAATACCGCCAACCTGTCCTCAAACCTGGTCTCCACTGCGAACGTAAGGCCGATTATACAGCGGATGACGGGACAAGCAAATTTTCTCAGGCGGCCAAGCATGGCGGCAGCCGACCCCGCGCGACCAACCATAACTTGCCAAAGACGCGCCAATACAGTACAACTAGTTCCAACATCCTGTGTCCGTTGAAGCCCGGCGGCCCGGCGGCCTGCCGGTTTGACCGTCACTCGTTGCCCATGATCGCAAAGAAAGGATTCCTAGTCATGCCAGCTAGTCAACTTCGCCTGACCCTCCTTGTCCTCCTGGGTCTGCTGCTCGGCGCCGCACCGCGGGGCGCCGTCGCCGCCGGCCTCGGCCAGACCGCACCGGCGTCAGATCCACAAAGCGCCAGCCCCACGGCGAACATCAACCTGACGCTGATTGCCAGCGGTCTGACGCGGCCGGTCTATATCACGGCCGCGCCGCGCGAGCGCGATCGTATTTTCATCGTGGAGAAGCGCGGACGCATTCGCATCTACAAGAACGGCAGCCTGCTGCCGACCTCATTCCTGGACGTCTCGGCCTTGGTCAGCTACGGAAATGAAGAGGGGCTGCTGAGCGTGGCGTTTCATCCCAACTATGCCAACAATGGCTATTTCTATGTCTACTATACCAACCTATCGGGCAATCTGCAGATCATGCGCTACAGCGTTTCGGCCAATCCTGACGTGGCCGATCCAACCAGCGCGCAGACCGTGATCCTTATCGCGCATCCAACGAATACCAACCACAACGGCGGCCAACTGCAGTTTGGCCCGGACGGCTATCTGTATCTGGGCACCGGGGATGGCGGCAGCGGCGGCGATCCGCCCAACAATGCGCAAAACACCGGCGTTCTCCTGGGCAAAATGCTGCGCCTGGATGTGGACGGCGGCGCGCCTTACGCGATTCCGCCCACCAATCCGTTTGTGGGGCCAGGCAATCCTTTGGACGAAATCTGGGATCTTGGCCTGCGCAACCCGTGGCGCTACAGCTTCGATCGCTTGACCGGCGACTTGTGGATTGGCGACGTTGGTCAGAATGCCTGGGAAGAGGTAGATCTCGAGCCGGCCGGCAGCCCCGGCGGCCTCAATTGGGGTTGGCGCTGCATGGAAGGCAACGCGCAGTATAACTTCAGCGGCACATGCAGCACGCTGACCTTTGCCTCACCGGTGCATGTCTACAGTCACAGCAACGGCTGCGCGATCACTGGCGGCTACGTCTATCGCGGCTCGCCCAACAGCCCATTCTTCGGCCAGTATTTCTTCGCCGACAACTGCGTCTCCAACCAGGCGCGCTCCCTTTCCTTCAACGGCAGCACCTGGACGGCCACGAATCACACGCTGCTCCCGTCGGGCAATGTGCTTGCCCCGAATTCATTCGGCCAGGACGCGTACGGTGATCTATATATCGCTGATGACAGCACTGGGTCGGTCTACAAGATGAACCTGCGCCCAGCCTGCACTCCAGGCGCGTTCACGACCGATGTCAATGGCGATGGGCGCCGTGATATTCTGGATGTGCAGCTCGTTGCGGCCGATTTTGGCCGCGCCGATTTCGTACCTGACTATGACCTGGACTGCAGCGGCGCTGTGGATGTCGCCGACATTCAGGCCGTAGCTGCGGCATGGGGTTCCTAAGGCGGCCTACCATGCTAAAGAAACTGGTTAGTCGCCGCTGGCTGCCGCTGAGCATCCTGGTCTTGGTGGGCGTCATCGTCTTGGGCAGCCTGGGGGTGTGGCAGGTGCGGCGTCTAGGCGAGCGGCGCGCACTCAACGCCGACATTCAAGCGCGCCTGGCCATGCTGGTCATCGAGTTGACCGATGCCCTGGCTGATCCGGCGGCGCTCAACTACCGCCATGTGCGCGTCCACGGCACGTTTGATCCGAGCCAGGAGATCGTCCTGCGCAATCAAGCGCTGCACGACGAGCCGGGCGTCCACCTGCTGACCCCGCTGCGCCTGGCTGGTCGTGACGAAGCTGTCTTGATTGACCGCGGCTGGATCCCATACGATACGCCGCGCAGCCAATACCCGGTTCAAGGTGAGGCGACAATCGAAGGGATTGCGCGCTTGACCCAGACGCGGCAGGGCTGGTTGTCGCCGCAAGACCCTCAAGCGACGGCTGCGGGGCCGCGTGTCGAGAGTTGGTATCGGGTGGATACGGCGCGTATCCAACCCCAGGTGCCCTATCCACTCCTACCGCTTTTTGTACAGCAAACGAGCGGTTTTGTTGAGGGTTCTATGCCAGCCGCCGATGTGGAGATTGATCTGAGCGATGGGCCGCACCTGAGCTATGCGATTCAGTGGTTTGCCTTTGCCGCTATCCTGTTGGTGGGATATGCGGCCTACGTCCAAACCCGGGGTGCAGAGGCTTGACCCCCTTGCGAAGGCTGGTTTAACAGCTTGACCTAATGCTCGCGTGTGCCATTTGCATAATCTGCGAGCGCAGCCAGCGTGCATCTGCGTCCAGTCTCAAGCAGGCGGACGCAGATCAACGCAGATGCACGCAGATTCGTTCATCATCGGGCAAGCCGAAATCGCGCTCGATGGCGCGCGATCCTTATGCGACGAGCCTTCGCAAGGTTGCCCCGGCGCTCCCCCCTTGCGAAGGCTGGCTTAACAGCTTGACCTAATTCTCGCGTGTGCCATTTGCATAATCTGCGAGCGCAGCCAGCGTGCATCTGCGTCCAATCTCAAGCAGGCGGACGCAGATCAACGCAGATGCACGCAGATTTGTT
>JBGAVB010000180.1:0-5774 GCA_044228345.1 Anaerolineae bacterium
AACTGCACGCTGGCCAGAATGCCGCTGCCGTTTGGCCCAGCGCCCGTGCCCAGGGTGTAGGCCGCAAAGCGCACGGTGCCGGTTGTGTTGTTGATCAGGGGGCCGAGCAAGTTAGCCGAGTAGGTGCTACTGCCGGTGAGCATAGGACCGAGAGTCACGCCGTTAGCCACCGCGTTCACCACGGCCGGATCGAAGGCGATGATGAATTCAAACGCGCCCAGGTTTTGAGCATTGCTGATTTGAACATTGACGCTGCCGGTATTGTTGACGGCAAGCGTCAAGGGGTTCGGCGTCAGGCTGATACTGGCTGCGCTTGGCGCGCCGCCAGCCGCGCTGGCAGCGGTTATCACGGCGGCCAGCAGACAAAGCACCACGGCTACCACGGCAAATCGTCGCATCATTGTCCTCCATCAGTCAAGTATCGGCGCCACGCGGGAATCAGCGCCCGTCTGCTTTCAGCATGACGCCGCTGACGTCTGCGCTGTTACTGGGCACATGGCGCGGGCCGCCGGCCATCCGGCGTCACCGGGATGAACTGTACTCATAGAATCCACGACCGCTCTTGCGGCCCAGGTGCCCGGCGCTGACCAGGCGCCGCAGCAGCGTGGGCGCCTTGAAGCGCGTTTCGCCCAGTTCTTCGAACAGCACATCGGCCACGAAGAGTGTCGTATCCAGGCCGACGAAATCGGAGAGCGTAAGCGGCCCCATCGGGTGGTTGGCGCCCATCATCATGCCATTATCAATATCTTCGCGGCTGGCCAGGCCCTGCTCATACACGCGAATGCCATCCAACAAATACGGGATGAGCAGGCGGTTGACGACGAAGCCCGGCGCATCTTTGGCCACGATCATCTTTTTGCCCATGCGCTCGCCCACGGCGCGCGCCACATCCAGCGTGGCCTCATCCGTTTGCACGGTGCGCACCAGCTCGAGCAACGGCATGACGGGCACGGGGTTGAAGAAGTGCATGCCGAGCACCTGTGTCGGTCGCCGCGTCGCCGCGGCCAGGTCAATCACAGAAATGGAGGAAGTGTTGCTGGCAAGGATCGTCGAAGCCGGGCAGATGCCGTCCAGCGCCCGAAAGATCTCTTGTTTTAGGTCCATATCCTCAGTGACGGCCTCGATCACCAGGTCGCAGACAGCCAGGCTGTCGTCCAGGCCCACAGCGCCCGACATATTGGCCTGCGCCGCCGCTTTTTCGTCAGCGCTCAGCTTGCCCTTGGCAACCGCGCGTTCCAGGGATTGCTCGATGCGTTGCATGCGTGTCTTGAGTAACTGTTCAGTCTGCTCGCGTATCAACACCTGAAAGCCGCTCTTGGCTGCTACTTCAGCAATACCCGAACCCATGAGACCACAGCCAATGACGCCGATGGTTTTGACTTCCATGATTGGTTGAACTTGCTCCTTTGCCTTCATGACTTCTACGGGCGGGGTGCACCGTTTGATTATAGCAAACGTGCTTAGGCTTGGCAATTGCACCGCCAACGGCCTGGCGTCTGGTCAAGTCCCCGCTCTCATGTTACAATCAACTCATGAAACTGTGGTTGGAGAATCCATCATGAGCCTTGCGGCTGCGCCTGCGCTCCCGGCCGATTTCGTCAACACTCTCCAGCGCGCCGTGACCGGCGCCGTCCGTTTCGACCCTACCAGCCGTGCGCTTTACAGCACCGATGCCAGCAATTACCAGATCGAGCCCCTGGGCGTCGTGATTCCCCGCACCGCAGATGACGTCGCGGCCACGGTCGCCATCTGCGCTCAGGCCGGCGCGCCGATCCTGGCGCGCGGCGCCGGCAGCTCCCTTTCCGGCCAGGCCATTGGCCGCGCGGTCATCCTCGATTGCTCAACCTACCTGGACAAGATTGAAGCCATACACGTGGAAGAGCGTTGGGTGCGCGTGCAGCCCGGCGTTGTCATCAACCGGCTGAACAGCGCGCTGCGGCCCTTTGACTTGATGCTGGGGCCAGACCCGGCCAGCGCCGAGCGCGCGACCGTGGGCGGCAGCCTGGCCAACAACGCCACCGGCGCACATTCCATTCTCTACGGCATGTTCGCCGACCAGGTGCTGGGTGCGGACGTCGTCCTGGCCGATGGCAGCCGCACGCACTTCGACACTCTGTCGCCCGCCGATCCCGCCTGGGCCAGCCGCGCAGCCGGAGATTCGCACGCGGCCGCCATCTATGCCGGCGTGGGACGGCTGCTGCAAACCTACGGCCGCGACATACAGGATCATTTCCCGGCGCACTGGCGCCGCTCCAGCGGCTATGGCTTGACCTACCTCCTGCCCGACGCGCCAGGCCGCCATCCCACCTACGCCACACGGCCGCAGGGATTGGCGCCGCTGCTGGCTGGATCCGAAGGCACGCTGGCCGTCTTGACCAGCGTCACCCTGGCGGTGGTGCCGCGGCCCAAGCGCACGGCGCTGGCAATCTGCCAGTTCGATGATCTCCTGGCCGCCCTGGAGGCAACCAATGTCATCCTGCCCTGTCAGCCGTCGGCCGTCGAGCTGATGGATGACATGCTGATTGGCCTGGCGCGCCAACAGCCCGGCACAGCCGGCAAGATGTTCTTCGTAGAGGGGACGCCGGCCGCGCTGCTGGCCGTTGAATTTACCGGCGCCAGTGAGGCCGAGTTGAACGCGCATCTCGACCGCCTGGCGTTTGTGCTCCGCCAGGCCGGCTGGCCGCGTCCGCCGCTTCGCTTGCTGGACGCGAGCGCGCAGTCCACGGTCTGGGATGTGCGCAAGGTGGGCCTGGGCATCCTGATGAGCCTGCGCGGCGACGTCAAGCCGATTCCCTGCATCGAGGATGTCTCGGTGCCGGTTGGCAATCTGCCGCGCTACGTGGCCGATGTTCTCGATCTGCTCAAGCGCCACAACACCCGCGGCGGCTTCTACGCGCACGCCAGCGCGGGCTGTCTGCACATCCGACCCCTGGTCAACCTGAAAACCGGCCCTGGCGTGGAGATGATGGTAGACCTGGCGGAAGGCGCGTGCGAGCTGGCTGTGCGCTATGGCGGCGTGATGACCGGCGAACACGGCGATGGCATTGCCCATTCGCACCTCAACGCGCGTCTCTTTGGCCCGCGCCTGTATGCCGCGATGTGCGACCTCAAGGCGATTTTTGATCCGGCGCATGTGCTCAATCCGGGCAAGAAGGTGCACGGGCCTGATCCGCGCGCCGATCTGCGCTATGGCCCGACGTATCGCACGCTGGAGCTGCGCACCTATTTCGATTTTGGCGCGGACGGCGGTTTTGCTGGCGCCGTGGAGATGTGCAACGGCGCCGGCGTCTGCCGCAAGCTCGGCGCGGGCACGATGTGCCCCTCGTTTCAGGCCACGCGTGAGGAGCAAGATTCGACGCGTGGCCGCGCCAACGCCCTGCGCGCCGCGCTCAGCGGACGCCCGTCCGCGCTGGCTCTGACGGGCGCGGAGCTGCACGCGGTTATGGACCTGTGTTTGGGCTGCAAGGCGTGCAAGACCGAGTGCCCGAGCAGCGTGGACATGGCGCGCATCAAGATGGAATACCTGGCGCATGTCCAGGACGCGCACGGCGTGCCGCTGCGCAGCCGGATTTTTGGGCATATGGCCCGGCTGAACGCACTGGCCGCGCCGATCGCGCCCCTGGCGAACCTGGTTCTGCAGACGCCCGCGGCGCGCCGCGCGCTGACGGCGCTGGGGGTTCATCCCGGCCGCACGCTGCCATCCCTTGCACGCCAGACTTTCAGCGCCTGGTTCACGCGTCGCGCGGTTCCGCTGCGCCCAGGCGTCAACGGGCCGGTGCTGCTCTTTCACGACACCTGGGTTGAGTACAACCATCCGGCCGTCGGCCAGGCTGCGGTGCGCCTGTTGGAGGCGGCCGGCTACCAGGTGTTGATTGCGCGGCAGCGGCAGTGCTGCGGCCGCCCGCTGCTCTCCAAAGGACTGTTGGCCGATGCGCGGCGCCTGGCGCGCCGGAATGTCGAGGTGCTGGCGCCTTACGTCGCCCAGGGGATGCCCGTTCTCGGGCTGGAGCCGAGCTGTATCCTGAGTTTCCGCGATGAATACCTGGCCTTGCTGCCGGGCTATGAGCAAGCCCAGGCGCTGGCGGCGCGCAGCTTCACCATCGAGGAATTCTTGGACCAGGAATGTCGCGCCGGTCGCGTGCACCTGCGGTTCAAGCCTGGCAATGAGCAGCTTTTGCTGCACGGCCACTGTCATCAAAAGGCGTTGGTGGGCGTCGGCCCAGCCGTGGCCCTGCTGCGCATGCTGCCGGGACGACAGGTGAGCGAAATCGAAGCTGGCTGCTGCGGCATGGCCGGTTCGTTTGGTTATGAAACCGAGCACTACGCGATCAGCCAGCGGATCGCCGAGGACCGCCTGCTGCCGGCCATCCAGGCCGCGCCGCAAGCGCAGATTGTGGCCGACGGCGTTTCCTGCCGGGAACAGATCGCGCATTTCAGCGGCCGCCCGGCGCGGCATGTGGTTGAGGTGTTGGCGGACGCGTTGGATTGAGATTGGAGATTGGACACCGGAGATCGGAGATTGGAGACCGGAGATTGGAGACCGGAGATCGGAGATTGGAGACCGGAGATTGTTCGCCTTCCACGAACACTTGATCTCTGATCTCTGATCTCTGACCCCTGGCCTCTGACCTGTGACCGGAGATTTCAAGGAGGAGTTTGTAACATGGGAACAGAGTTTGTGCGGGCCGGTCAGCCGGCGCCCAAGTTCAAGATGAAGGCCATCGGTTCCGGGCGCGAGATTAGCGCGGAGTCGCTGGTTGGTCATGTTTCGGCGCTGATTTTTGTCAACCAGGACACGCAGCGCGACGGCCGCGGCATCATCAAGGCCATTCGCGAGGAATATCCAAGCGCCGCCGAGGTGTTGATCGCCACCGTGGTGGATCTATCGCCCGTGCCGATCATCCTGAAAGGCATGGCCGAGAATATGCTCAAAGACTCATACCAGAAGTCGGCGGCCCGCCTGGCCGAGGGCAGCGACCCGGCCGCGTACGTCGTCATCCTGCCCGACTGGAAAGGCGAGCTGCTGAAAGCCTTCGGCGTGAAGGCCGTCAACAAGCAGCCCGCCTTTGTCGTCATTGACCGCGCTGGCCTGATCGCCGGCGCCTACCAGGGCGATGACCCCGGCGCCGCAGCCGTTACCCTGCTCGCTGATCTTGTAGCTTAAGCCGTAGGTCATCGCCTCCGGCGTGACAACCAATCATCACGCCGGAGGCGCAATGGTTTACTCTTCCAATGTGCTGACGTCGCCTTCGGGCAGACCCTGGGCGCGCGCTTTGAGTACGCGGCGCATGATCTTTCCGGAACGCGTCTTGGGTAGTTTATCCACGAAGTTGACCGCTTCGGGTTTGGCAATCGGACCGAGGTGCTGTCCCACATGCGTGCGCAGCTCGTCCGCCAGCGCGGGGCTGGGCTGGTAACCTTGACGTAAGATGCAGAAGGCATGAATGGCCTGGCCTTTGATTTCATGCGCCAGGCCGATAGCCGCAGCTTCGGCCACAGCCGGATGCGACACCAGCGCGCTTTCGATTTCAGCCGTGCCCAGGCGATAGCCGGAGACTTTGATCACATCGTCCACGCGGCCGATGATCCAGAAATAGCCGTCCTTGTCGCGACGCGCCGAATCGCCAGCCAGGTATTTCCCCGGATACTTGCTCCAATACTGGCTTACGTAACGGTCGGGGTCTTTGTAGATGGTGCGCATCATGGCCGGCCACGGCTTTGTGAGCACCAGATAGCCCTCTTCCTCATCGGCCACAGGGTTGCCGGCCTCGTCC
>JBGAVB010000181.1:0-5377 GCA_044228345.1 Anaerolineae bacterium
AGTACACCTGCCGGCCAGCTTGGACACACCGCGTGACTGGCCCGATTTGGCCGACGACATCGCCGGCCATGAGGCGGTGCTAGGCATCGTCAGCCGCCGCGCCGATGCCGCCGCTCGTCACTGTCACCGAGTCACCACTGGCCGCGCCGATGCCGCCGTTGGTCACTGAGATGTGCATCCCTTTGGCGCTGCCGATGCCGCCTTGCGACAAAGCGATGCTGTCCGCATGCACCTGGTTGACATTGCTCTGGCTGATCGTCACCGTCTGCGCGCTGATCGTAACGCCGGTCTGCCGGTTGACGTTCACCGTCTCCCCCGTTTCAGGTATCGAATCGTTGGCTTGTTCGCTACTGCTCATGCTCGCTCCCCGTTGATTGTTCAGCGTTCAACATTTCCCTGATATGACTGACATCGTTCAGGCGCACGAGGCGAGGCGCTGGCTCGAACACCACCTCGCTGATGCCGCCGTTGTCCATCAGATACCCAGGCCAGCGATTGCCCTGGTTCTCCAAGAGTACGGCCAGCACGGTGGCCAGCGCGCCGCCGTGACTGAAGATCGCAACGGTCTGCCCTGGGTGGCGGCTGAGGATGGCGCGCACCGCGCGCACGAGACGCAGGCCGAACTGCATGGCTGATTCGCCGCCTGGCGGTGCAAAATGTGGGTCGGTTGCCATGTGCGCCCACAGCTTTTTCTCGTCGCGCAGTTCCTCCAGGGTCAGGCCGTCCCACTCGCCCAAGTGAAATTCAGATAAATCGGGGTCAACCTGCACCGGCAGCTCGCCGAGCGCAGCCGCCAGGGGCGCGGCCGTCTGCCGCGCGCGGGTCAGAGAACTGCTGTAGATGGCCTGGATGGGCCGATTCTCGCGCACCAGGCGCGCCGCAACGGCCCGAGCCTGGGCCAGCCCGGCGGCGTTGAGCGGCTTGTCGGTGGCGCCTTCCAACTGGCCGTTGGCATTGGCGTCGGTTTCGCCATGACGGATGAAAAGGAGGGTTGTTGGGCTAATAGAAGTCATTTTTTGTGTCCTCGAACTTGCGGGCGCTGCCCTGGCGGGCGAAGGCAGCGGCGATCCGTGGTTTGGCTATCGCCGGCGCCGCCTGTACTGCGCACACGGCGGGTTGCTTCCATCTCTCCATTGAGTCCGCGCCACAAGCATAACATCAGGAACTTACCCTGTCAACAGGCGCTGAACGCCTGTAGGAAATCAATCACCACAGGGCGGCCATACACTGACTGTGTTTTCTGCGCGAAAACAGCCTTTAGAATAGCTTCCAAAGGCTGTTTTGAGAGATATGACCTATCTTGTGTCGGGGCGAGAGGATTTGAACCTCCGACCTCACGGACCCGAACCGTGCGCGCTAGCCGAACTGCGCTACGCCCCGAACAGTACAAACTATACCACATTACCCCCGTTCCGCCAAAATCAGCGGGTCAACTGCGCGTGCGCGGCGGAACGGGGCGGGTTGGGGATGATCAGCGGAGATTGGCACGCAGCGTCTTTGCCAAAACGTGGGCCTTATGCTAAACTTAGTCCGTTCGCACGAGGGCCACAAGCCCTCGTTCTTTCTGCCCGCGGCCTGACCGGGGGCAAACCCATAGAAAGGAGGCATGCGGACCTCAATGAACGAATACGAATTGATGACTATCGTCCGCACAGAGTTGGATGAAGAGGGCGTCAATACGCTGAACGAGCGCATCGGCGACCTCATTCGCACATCCGGTGGCGAGGTAATCGAAACGCAACTGTGGGGCCGGCGTACGCTTGCATATTTGATTCGCAAGCAGCGCGAAGGCAACTATGTTCTGTTTCGGCTACGGCTGCTACCATCGGCCACAGCAGCGCTCGAACGCTCGCTGCGTCTCAACGAGAACGTGCTGCGCCATCTGCTTATCCGCAAGGAGGCGTAGGGACACCGGCCTTGCTTGATGCCGTTACGCGCCGCCCTGTCAGGGGCCGCGTAATGCCCCGTTTGGCGCATCGTGGAGCCAAAAACCCACGTTGAAGAGCCAACCTGAGGAGCCAGACACATGCCAAGAGGTCTGAACAAAGTCATGATCATCGGCCAAATCGGCCATGATCCCGACATGCGTTACACACCCAGCGGCAAGCCCGTGACGTCGTTTAGCGTCACTGTGACCCGCACGTGGGTAACAGCCGAAGGGGAACGCCGCGAGGCCACCGAATGGTTCAATGTGGTGGCCTGGGGAAACCTGGCAGAAATCTGCAATCAATACCTGCGTAAAGGCCGGCGCGTCTACGTGGAAGGGCACCTGCAAACCCGTAGCTGGGAAGACCAAAGCGGGCAGAAGCATTTCCGCACCGAGTTGGTTGCGAACGAGATGATCATGCTCGACAGCCGCCCAGGCAGCAGTGAAGTTGATTATGCCAGCAGCGACGAAGAAGAGAACAATTACTAGTGAGAGCAGGAGTAGACTGTGGCTACGAATTTTGACATCGTAGATGATGAATTGGATGACGTGGGCGATGACCGCGGTGGTCGTCCGCGTGGCGGTCGCCCAGTGCGCGGCCGCGGCGGGCCGCCGACTGGGCCTGGTGGACGTCGTTTCGGCGCAGTGCGCCGTCGCGTGTGCGCTTTCTGTGTTGACAAGGTCAAGTTCATTGACCACAAAGCCGTGGATGTTCTGAGCCGCTACGTCACCGAGCGTGGCAAGATTCGTCCACGCCGCAAAACCAGCACCTGCGCCCGCCATCAGCGCGAACTGTCTGTGGCGATCAAACGCGCGCGCTACCTTGCCCTGCTGACTTACGTCGGCGGTACACAAGGTTAATTCTGACCAGGAGCGCCACGCGGCATGGCAAAGCGAGAACGAGCGGTTAAAGAACCGACCAAGAAACAGACGGCCCTCAACCGGCGCGAGCGTGAGCTTCAGCGCCGCGTTCTGATTGGCGTCGGCATTACCGGCGCCCTCGTGGTGATCGTGCTGGCTGTCGGGTTACTCCAACAGCTGGTTCTGATTCCCAACTCGCCGGTGGCAACGGTCAACGGCGTCACCATCACAACCGACCGCTACCAGGCTCGGGTGAAGTACGAACGTGCGCAGCTCGTGAATCAACTGGCGCAGTATCAGCAGATTCAGCAGCAGCTCGATCCTAATAACACCAACAACTTTTTTGGTTCCCAAATTCAGCAGCTTCAACAGCAGTTGAGCAACCCGGAGACCCTGGCTCTGAACGTGCTCGACAACATGGTGGATGAAGCGCTGATTCGCCAGGAAGCCGCCAAGCGCAACATCACGGTTGACCCGGCGGACGTGGAAAAAGAAGTGGCAAAGAGCTTCGGCTATGAGCCTGATGCCACGCCGACGCCGATTGTCACGCCGGCGACCATCACCTCAACCCAGGTGGTGACAACGTCGGCTGGTGTGACTCAGACGCAGGTAGTCAGCGCGACGGTAACGCCTGCGCCGACGCCGACGCCTTACACTGAAGCTGAGTATCAGCGTATTTACAAAGACACGCTGGACAATATCAGCAAGTCATCGGGTTTGACCGAGGCGGAGTTCCGCACCCTGACCGAAAACCGCCTGCTGCGCACGAAGCTGCAAGACGTGGTAACGGCGGACGTGCCTACGACCGAAGAGGAAATCCACGCACGGCACATCCTGGTCAAGGTGGCAAGCACCGCCACGGCGGAAGAGAAACAGAAGGCCGATGAGAAAATCAAGGCTGCGCTGGAACGCCTCAAGAAGGGCGAGCCTTTCGACGTGGTGGCCAAGGAAGTCTCTGAGGATAGCTCGGCAGCGCAAGGCGGCGACCTGGGCTGGTTCGGCAAGGGCCGCATGGTGGCAGAGTTCGAAGACGCCGCCTTCAAGCTCGAAGTCAACCAGATCAGCGACATCGTGACGACGCAGTTCGGTTATCACATCATCCAGGTTACGGAGAAGGACCCCGCACGTAAATTGGATGACAGCACCCTGGCCAGCAAGAAGCAGCAGGCCTTCGCCGACTTCTTGACCAAGCTGCGTGAGGCATCCAAGATCGAACGGTCGTGGAACACGAGCAAGATTCCGCCCACACCCATCGGCGGCTAGTTTTGCGCCACGGCTTGAAAAAGAACCGGGTTTCGTCAGAAACCCGGTTCTTTTTTATCGCTTTTCTACCCAGTTAACGAAATTGGCTAGCCCAGGCGCTTCTTCGCCTCGGCCGTCAGTGCCGGCACCACGGCAAACAGGTCGCCGACGATGCCATAGTTGGCAATGCCGAAGATGGGCGCTTCCGGGTCCTTATTGATCGCAACGATGACCTTGGACGATCCCATGCCGGCCAGGTGCTGAATGGCGCCTGAAATGCCGCACGCGACATACAGATCAGGGCGCACGGTCTTGCCAGTCTGGCCGACCTGGTGCTTGTACGGAATCCAGCCCGCGTCCACCGCCGCGCGGCTGGCGCCCATGGTGCCGCCCAGCGCATCGGCCAGCGCCTTGATGGGCGCGAAGCCTTCCGGCCCCTTGACGCCGCGACCGCCGGAGACGATGATACGTGCATCGCCCAGGCTGACCTCGCCGCCGCCAACCACCTCGAAGTTGTTCACGACGGCCCCGGCCTGTCCTTCAGCCAGCACCGGCGCGACCTTGACCACGTTGCCTGCCCGGCCTGGATTGGCATCGGGCGCAGGGAACGCGCGGTTGCGCACACTGGCAATCTGCGGATCAGCTTTGCTCACCACATCCACCAGGATGTTGCCGGAGTAGATCGGCCGCGTGGCCAATAGGCGGCCGTCGCGCAGGGAGAGATCAAGCACGTCTGCGGCCACGCCCGTGTTGAGGTCGCAAGCAACCGCGCCGCTGAGATCGCGACCGCGCATGCTGGCCGGGAAGAGGACGATGGAAGGCTTGGCGTCGCCGATGATCTTCTTGATCACTTCGGCGTACGGATTGAGGCGGAAGGATTTCAGGCTGGCGTCATCACACGCGTAGACCGTGTCTGCCCCGTAGCTGATGGCGGCCGCGACAATGGCATCCACGCCGCTGCCCAGGACGATGGCGCCGGTTGGGACCTTGAGCTCATCGGCCAACTGACGCGCCTTGCCAAGAATCTCCCAGGAACTACTGGTTGGTTTGCCGTCGAATTGTTCGACCCAAATAAGAACTGACATTGGTGTGTGTCCTCCTTCCCTAAAGTACCTTATCGGCTAACAGCCGATCCATGAGGATGGAGGCTTGCTGCTCCACACTGTCGGCCTTGATCATTTCACACTTGGTCGCGCGCGCGGGCGGCTTGCGCATGTCCACCCAATCCATGACGGAACCAGCCTTGCCAACCTGGCCTGCGCTGAGACCCAAGTCGCCAGCGGCCCACGTGGGAACCGCGGCCTTCGATGCCTTGCGGATGCCCATGAAGCTGGGATAGCGCGGCTC
>JBGAVB010000181.1:5387-5713 GCA_044228345.1 Anaerolineae bacterium
TCTCGCGCGCCACGGAAATGACCGCCGGCAGCGTGGCCGTGACGGTCTCTTTGCCTTCTTCCATGCCGCGTTCAACGGTGATCTTTCCGCCGCTGATGTCCACCACCTTGGTGACGCCGCTCAGATAACTGGCGCCCAATAGGCGTGAAAGGCCCACGGATACCAGGCCGCTGTTGCCATCCACGGCCTGTTTGCCGGTGATCACCACATCGGCCGCGCCGCTCTTCTTGATCGCGCCGGCTAATACACGCGCGGTGGCCCACGCGTCGCCATCCTTGAACGCGCCATCGCTGAGCAGGACCGCATCCGCAATGCCCATGGCGATG
>JBGAVB010000182.1:0-5680 GCA_044228345.1 Anaerolineae bacterium
GCATCCACTGGCACCGGGGCGTAAGGCGGGCAGTCCGCGCAGTCGCGCACGACACGGCTGTCGGTGAATACAACCAGTTTTTCGTCGGTCAAGGGGGAGGTGGGGACACGGTCGGCCAATTCCTGTGGGCCAGGATAGAGCAGGGTGATCGTCTCCTTGGCAATTTGTGCGACCGTCGCGCGATCGAGGCCGACCTGCCCCTCGGCCGCGGCGGCATCTACCAGCACATTTTCGGCGGAGAACTGGTGATACAGTTTGAGCTTCGCGCTAATGATGCGGCTCACGGCGGCGTCGGCGCGGGCGCGGAAGTCAGTGTCGCTGTCGTATTTCTCACGGAAGAAGAGAATGGTGTCCTTGATGTTCGCCAACTGGTCGCGGTAATCGTTGGACAAGGCAAAATTGGTCAGCGTGAGCAGGTCATTGCCGGCGGTAAACGCGTCGAGCGCAATCTGGCGCTGCGGGAATTTCTGCAGCTGCGCATCGTAGTAGCGGCGCACGGCCAGCACGCCCAGGCTGTCGCTGACCAGCAGACCGCCTGCACTGCGCCAGGGTTTGAACTCCGGCAGGTTCATGATGGTTTGCAGTTGCGGCGCCAGGCTGATGGGCGGCGTCAACTGGCGCGTGTTGTCCTGAAAACCACGGTAGCGGATGTGCGACGACATCAGCGCCTCCGTGGGCGTGATCGTCTGGCGCGCATCCAGCCGCGTGGCGGCGGCAAATGGCGGCAGCTCCACCTGCTGCAGCGCGGCCAGCGGCTTCTGCACGGTCGCCACTTCGTCTTCCGGGCGACGGTCGCTGCTGCCCTGGCCAGGAAAGTGCTTCGCCACGGTGATCACCCGGTAGCGGCTGCCGCGGTGGACGCCCTGGATGTAGGCCTGGCCCATACGTCCCACCCAATAGGGGTCGCCGCCAAACACGCGCACCCCCAGGTCGCCTTCGCGGCCGCTGCGCGGATTGTCCAACACGTCGAGCGACGGCCCCAGCAGGAAATTGACCCCGACGGCCGCCAGTTCACGCCCCACGATTTGCCCAACGGCCTCCGCGTTGGCGGGGCGCCAGGTCGCGCCGATGGCCATGGCGTCGGGCAAAGGGGTAAAGCCGCTGCGCAGCCACGTGTAGGGAAAGTCATTGCCCTCATGGGTTACGCCAATGAAAAGGGGAACATGCACTGCGTTGTCGTCCAGCTCCGCCGGTTTGGGCGGGCGCACCGTGGCGGTGATCACCGGGGTCGCCGTCGCGTCCGGCGGCGGCTGCGGCTGATTGAAGGCGATCGCCTGCAGTTGGTTGGTGAGATTGACCATGGCCGACGGCGTTGCGCCGGCCTGGCCCAGGTTTTCGGCCGTCAGCAAGACGCCGCCCACGTAGTAATCTCGAATCAACTCCGCAATCTGTGAATCCCAGCCGCTATCCGCGCCTTGAAAGCTCACCAAGAACAGCTGGCCGACCTTCTGGCCGGCGGTCATGCGTTTGAGTAGCTTCTGTACATCGGTCTCGGCGGGCGTAGGCGCGGCCAACGCCAAGCCCGGTCTGAGCAGAGAGGCGAGGATTGTCAGTAATAGGAGCAGATGAAAGCCTGTTGGCCGGCGAGCCTGGTTGCGCCGCTGCATAATCACCTCATGGAGAAGGTCCACATCGGCCTTAGTATACCTGTCCTCCCATCAGCCGTCAACCGGCCAGCCGTTCACGGGTGCATTTCAAACCGGGGGCGGGTCGGGCGTCGAGCGATTGTTGAAGATTAACAAAATAAACCGACAATCAGGCCGGTCACCCGCCAGTTTCGCCCAGTCCGCTTCAGCGGACTTCAGCTATCAGCCTGAACTTCAGTTCAAGGCGTTTGCACGGCAAACCCACGGTTCAAGGCTTTCGTTCAAGGCGGTCGCGACCAAGCAGCGAGCCATTTCGTGCGGAACCCGCCTTCGAATGAATTCGAGGCTGATAGCTCAAGTCGGCTCAAAGCCGACTGCCATCGCGGCAGCATCCTGTCCGCTCAAGAAAACCTATCGTTATGTCGGCCATATGTTTGGATAAATTGTTAATCTTCAACAATCGCCCGACCTGCCCCAGTTTGAAATGCACCCCCAAGTCGGTGAGTATTGGCGTTGCGCAGGCGGACGTGTTACAATCTGGTCCAGGAGGAATCAGGTTGTGGCAGCACCACTGGCGCCAGGAATGCGCAGGCGTCGCATCGTTCTTGCGGTCTTGTTTGGCCTTATTCTATTCCTGTCCATACGCTGGCTGCTGCTGGCTGGTGAGCGCGCGCAAGCAGCTCACCTGGCATCGGATGCACTTCCCGTGCAGGCCAGGCCCACTCCGCTGGCGCCTCCGCTGCCTGGGGTCACTCGGTTCGCTGTGATTGGCGATTATGGCAGCGGCGGCAAGCCAGAAGCCGACGTAGCCGCCCTTGTGCATAGTTGGAACCCCGATTTCGTTCTAACCGTGGGCGACAACAATTACCCAAGCGGCGCGGCCGCTGCGGTTGATGCCCACATCGGTCAGTTCTATCAGGATTTCATTTATCCGTACACTGGTCGCTATGGGGCTGGCGCCAACGAAAACCGATTTTTTCCCACGCTGGGCAATCACGATTGGATGACCTCCCGCGCTCAGCCCTATTTCGACTATTTCACGCTGCCTGGCAACGAGCGTTACTATGATTTTCAACGCGGCCCGGTGCATTTCTTTGCACTTGACAGCGATTCACAGGAGCCAGACGGCATTACGGCCAAGTCCAAACAGGGGCGCTGGCTGCAGCAGGCGTTAGCACACGCGACTGCGCCCTGGAAGCTGGTCTATTTTCATCATGCGCCCTTCTCGTCGGCCGCGCATGGTTCCACTGCCACGCTCCAATGGCCCTTTGCGACATGGGGAGCTACGGCCGTCGTGGCCGGGCACGATCATACCTATGAGCGCATCTTACGCGATAGTGCACTCTACTTTGTGAATGGTTTGGGCGGTCATTCCATCTATGCGTTTGGCGCTCCCATTGCCGGCAGCGCGGTGCGCTACAATGGCGATTTTGGGGCCATGCTGGTTGAGGCTACGGATGATGAGATGACATTTCAGTTCATCACCCGCCGCGGCGCGCTGATTGACACCTACCGCCTGGCCGCGCCGGTTCCGCCTGCGCCCACAGGCGTCGGAACCTTCACGCCCACGCCGACCGACTGCCCACGGTGTCAACCTGACACGCCGTAGGCATTACGCAGATAACGCAGCCAGGATGGATGCGGCGCGGCTCGTCATGGCAACTTGACGCTGCATCCTGTACGCCATGAGTCAGGTGAGCAATATCTTCCCAATGGCCCGGATTGAGGTATTCGGGACTGACCAGATGATCCAAGGAGGATCCAGAAGCGATGAAAATTGTCATTGTTGGCGCGGGCGCCGTCGGCGCAAGCGCGGCTTATGCCCTGATGATCGGTGGGCTGGCCGCAGAGATTGTCTTGATAGACGTGAATGAGGCAAAGGCAGAAGGCGAGGCCATGGATCTGATGCACGGCTCACCCTTTGTCCGGCCCGTGACTGTGCGCTCGGGCAACTACCCTGATTGCGCCAGCGCCAGCATCATTGTCATCACGGCTGGCTCCGCACAGCGCCCCGGCGAAACTCGGCTTGACCTGGTCAAGCGCAACGCCGATATTTTCGGTCAGATGATTCCACAGATCGTGGCGGCAGCCCCCGAAGCCATCCTGCTCATTGTCTCCAACCCCGTTGACATCCTGACCTACGTCAGCCTCAAGCTGTCGGGGCTGCCCGCCAGCCGGGTGATCGGTTCAGGCACGGTGCTGGATACGGCGCGGCTGCGCGCCCTCATGGGCCATCGGTTGAATGTGGATCCCCGCAGTGTGCATGGCTATGTCATCGGCGAGCATGGCGACAGCGAAGTGGTGGTCTGGAGCCGCGCCACGGTGGCCGGGCTGCCCGTGGAAGAATTCTGTCATCAGCGAGGCATCGTGTACAATGCGTCCTTGCGTGAAGACATTGGAACACAGGTGCGCCGCGCGGCCTATGAAATCATTGCCCGCAAGGGCGCAACGTACTACGCCATCGGCCTGGGCATTCGCCACGTCGTCGAGTCCATCTTGCGCGATCAGAACACCATTCTAACCGTGTCCACCCTCATGACGGGCCAGTTTGGAATGCAAGACATCTGTCTGAGCTTGCCAAGCATCGTGGACCACGGCGGCGTTGAGGGCGTGCTGTTGCCCGACCTCAGTCCGGATGAGCTGATCGCTCTGCAGCATTCAGCGACCGTGCTGCACCAGGTTGCCACGTCGGTCGGCCTCTAGGCGCCGGCGTGCGCGGCTGCGTGTCGTTCGGGCTTTCCACACGCTGTTTCGCGGGCGTTTGGACGCAAGCAGATTGACAAGTATTCGGAATCATGCTACAATCACGGTCGTGACAAAAGGCACGATGTTATTTTGACACTCGCAAGGTGTCATAATCGTCACCTCACACCACGTGTGGGGTGATGTTTTGTATAGCGTCTGGCGCATGGCGTTCAGCGACTGAATCTGGGAGGCCGCGTGTCGTTAGACTACATTCCACTCTTAGTTCTTTTTCTTCTCGCTGGCGTTTTTTCAGCAATTGCCATCGTTGTTCCATCGGTGCTTGGCCCAAAGCGCCCGACGAAGACGAAACTAGCGCCTGTTGAATCGGGCATGATTCCGTTTCATGACGCACACCGCCGCTTCCCCGTGCAGTATTATGTCGTCGCTGTGCTCTTCATTCTCTTTGATATCGAAGTCATCTTCCTCTACCCCTGGGCTGTCCTCCTGGGCCAGCTCAAGCTGTTCGGTCTAATCGAAATGGGTGTTTTCTTGCTGCTGCTTGTGGTTGGATATGTTTACGCGTGGCGCAAAGGCGCCCTGGACTGGAATTAGCATATGGGCCTTGAGAATCAATTACCGGAAGATTCAGTCATTACGACCACGCTTGAAAAGGCGGTCAATTGGAGTCGTAGCAACTCTGTCTGGCCGCTGCTGTTTGGCCTGGCTTGCTGCGCGCTTGAGATGATCGCCAGCGGCATTTCCCGCCACGACATCGCCCGCTTTGGCTCTGAGCTGTTTCGCGCTTCCCCACGCCAGGCGGACCTGATGATCGTGTCGGGTCGCGTTTCGAACAAGATGGCCCCAGTCGTCAAGCGCCTCTATGACCAGATGGCTGAACCGAAATGGGTTATCGCCATGGGCATCTGCGCTTCGGCCGGCGGCCCCTTCAATAACTATGCCATTGTGCAAGGCGTGGACAAGATCATCCCGGTGGATGTCTATGTCCCCGGTTGCCCGCCGCGCCCCGAAGCCCTCTTGTACGCGCTGACCAAGCTGCAAGAAAAGATTGGACGCGAGAAGCTGCAACGCTTCGCCAACGTTGATGTGACCCAGGCGGAGGGATCAGCCGCCTGACCATTGCGCCTCGCGGCGGCCACTCGCCCGTGAGTCAAGCTAGACTGGATTCAATCATTTATGGACTCTGCTGCAATCCCAACCATGCCTGTCGTGGACACTTTGCGTGCTCGTTTCGGGGATGCCATTCTGGATGCTGCCGAAGCTTTGCGCGGCGACCCGTCTGTCACGGTGCGAGCGGACAAGGCGCTTGCCGTCGCGCAGGCCCTGCGCGAGATGAAGGCCGACGGCAGTTACAACCGGATCCTGGCGGGCATCGCCAAGCCATAGTCGAT
>JBGAVB010000183.1:0-5664 GCA_044228345.1 Anaerolineae bacterium
TCCCGTGTCTCTGTGATCCGGTTGACCACGGCGGTTTTGATGGCTGCAAACAGCGTCGCCAGGCTGTCCCGTGTCTCCGTGATCCGGTTGACCACGGCGGTTTTGATGGCCGCAAACAGCGTCGCCAAGTTGTCCCGTGTCTCCGTGATCCGATTGATCGCAGCGGTCTTGATGGCCGCAAACAGCGCCGCCAGGTTGTCGCGTGTCTCCGTGATCCGGCTGATGACAATGGTCTTGATGAGATTGAATTGCGTCGCCAGCGCCGCACTCAGCGCGGCCACCAGGTTCTGCGTGGTCGTTTTGATCGTTGTCCACGCCCCGCTGAAATCCCCTTGCAGCGCCAGGTGAATCGCCGCAATGGCCCCCTGCATGGCCGTCAGCACCGCCGTTACAACCGCGCTGATGCTGTTAATCGTGGTTGACACGAACGTTTGAATCGCCTGCCATTTGGTCTGCCAACCCGATACGTGCGCATCCAGCCATCCTGTCACGAACGCGCCCAACGCCCCCAGGATCGCCTGAATGATGCCCTGGATCGCCGTCACAATCGTGCTGGTTGCGGTCTGTACAGCCGTCCAGGCCGTGCCCCAGTTGCCCTGGATCAGCGCCAGCGCCGTGGTAATGATCCCCTGGATCAACGCCAGCGCCACCGTAATCACGTTGCTGATGATGCCCCAAGCTGTCGTCAACGCAAGTTGAATCTCAGCGCCATGCGCCGTGATCGCCGCCCCGATGGCCGCAATGATGGGCACCACGACCGCCTGAATCAACTGAATGGCCGTCGTCACGATCCCGGCCACCGTTGTCCATGTCGCACCCAGCCACTGCTGAATCTCCGCGCCATGCGCGGCCAGCCAGCCACCGATCACGCCGATGGCCGCGCCGATCACGCCCTCGATGGCCGCCCAAACCGTACTGACCAGTGTGCCCAGCGCGCTGAAGACCACACCTAGCGTGTCTATGACAGGTTGCAGCGCGGTCATGGCCGTACCAATCATGCCCGTGGAAATGGTCCCGGTCGCAAACGCCGCCGCCAACGCAGTCAACGCCAGCACCACCAGGCCGATGGGCGAAATCAACGCACCCACGATGCCCACGATGAATCCAATCGCCATCGTCAACGGCCCGGCCACGGCCAGCACGGCCGCAATGGCAATCGCCGTTTGTAGGAACTGCGGATTGACCGCCATCAGCGAGCCTATGACGGTCGTAATCTGATTGACAATTTGCTCCAACCCTGACAGAAACGGCAGCGCAGCCGTGAGCAGTGCCGTTTCGATGCTGTTCTTCAGCCCGGCCAGCGCACCGTTCAACCCCACCATTTTGGCGCCAGCCAATTCATTCGCTGCGCCCGTTCGGTTGACTGCCGTACTCATGGCATCCCACGCGCCCGTCCCTGCCATCAGTACCGTGTTGGCGGCGCGCACTGCGTCACTGCCAAAGATCGTCGCAAGGGCTGCATTCCGCTGCTCCTGCGTCAGCCCACCAAGCGCCGTACTGAACTGTGACACGATCTCCCTCATGGGCAGCATTGCGCCTTGCGAATCGTACACGCTGATGCCTAGCGACTTCATCAGGTTTGCCGCTTTATCCGTTGGCGCCTGTAGGCTCAGCATCATCTGCTTGAGGCTGGTGCCCGCGTCGCTTCCCCGGATGCCCGCGTTAGCCATTTCGCCAATGGCCGTTACCATGTCCTCTACAGGCACCTTCGCGCTGGCAAACACAGACGACGCCATTTGCATGGCATCTCCTACCTCGCTCACATCCGCCGCGCTGGCATTGGCTGCCGCGGCCAGCAGATCAGCGACCCGGCTGGCCTCAGACCCAGCCAGCCCGAACGAATTGAGCGCGGCCGCGGCCACCTGCGCCGCCTGACCGGTTGCCATTTCACCGGCTGCCGCCAACTGGAGCACGCCTTTGGCTGCGTCCATCGAATCGGCCACACTCAGGCCCGCTCGCCCCAATTCTACCATTGCGTCCGCGGCGTCACTGGCACTGGCGCCCGGTATCGTCAGGTCATTGCCCAGTGCAATCGCCACGGCTTGCATCTGCGCCATTTGCGCAGACGTGGCGCCCGTCACGCTCTGGAAGATGCTCATGTTGGTCTGGAATGTCGCCGCGGCCGTGACTGCCGAGGTGCCAATCGCCAGAAGCGGCGCGGATATGCCGGCGGTGATGCGCGCACCAACGCCAACCATCGCATCACCGGCGCCCTGCACAGAGGCGCTGGCCGATGATAGCCCGCTGGTCAGGCCGGACACATCCGCCGATACCCTGACCAGCAAATCCCCGATGGTGTTACTCATTGTCGCGGCCTCGCCTTCTCTATGCCTTCCCAAACCCCCAACGTGCGCTGGAAGTCTGCCAAACTCAACTCATCAAACTGCTTGAACGTCCACCCGAACCGCTCACAGAACATGACCCGCCAGTAGTGCATTGGCATCGGTTCATCAAAGCGCAGCGCCAGATAGACGCTCAGACTCAGTTTTTTGAGAGGTTGCCCAGGTAATCCGTGACCGCCTTGCTCAACGCTCGATACTGCCCCAACGTGATCTTCCCGTAGGACGCCGGCTCTTTCGGGTCATGCACCAAATCCCACTTCACGACCAGCCTGGCCAGGAACGGCCGCGCATCGCGCAACCGGGCTTCGCGCTCAGCGTCTACCCAGTCGGCGAAATCATCCATCGTCAGGTCTTGAGCGCCGTCCAGCGTCACGCTGCCGATGCCATCAACCTCTACCGTTTTGCTCGTGTCTTTCGCCATGCAATCCTCAAGCTAACCCTTTGTTAGCACGCGGCTAGTATTTCACTTCCACGGGCGTAGCATTGCCCTGGAACGTTACCGTCAGCTTGACTACATCATCAAACGGGTACTCCGTTTCCAGCGATTCGATGAACCCGGTCATTGACCAACCTTGTTTCCCGCTCGCCGTTCCCTCTGGCGCCCAAATCAGCGTCCCATCGGTTGACGTGCCCAGTGCCCCGGTGAGCACACCCCACTCAACGGTGCCAGCCGTTCCGCCCTTCTTCAGCACCTCCAACTCAACCGAGGTGTCTCCGTAGGTCGGGATGTAACTGGCGTGTGCATCCGCACCGGCTGATTTCTCAGCCTTACCGAACTCACGCTTGACCGTCACCGTCTGATAGTCTGCGCTGAGCACGGTCGTGGTGTTGTACGTGATGACCATGTTCTTGCCAGTGTGTCTGTCTGCAACTGCCATCGTAGCCTCCTAGTAGACCGTATCGGACGGCGTGGCATTGCACTGGAACGTGATCGTCACCTTCACGATGTCATCAAACGGGTATTCCGTTTCCAGCGATTCGATGAACCCGGTTGCCGTGGTTTTTGGCTTGCCGCTGGCCGTTCCCTCTGGCGCCCAAATCAGCGTCCCATCGGTTGACGTGCCCAGTGCCCCGGTGAGCACACCCCACTCAGTGGTGCCCGCCGTCCCTGCCTTCTTCAGCACTTCCAACTCAACCGAGGTGTCTCCGTAGGTCGGGATGTAGCTGGCGTGGGTATCCGCGCCCGCCGTCTTCTCGGCCTTCCCGAACTCACGCTTGACCGTGACCGTCTGATAGTCGGCGCTGAGCACGGTCCCGTTGTACGTGATGTACATGTTCTTGCCAGTGTGTCTGTCTGCAACTGCCATCGTAACCTCCTATGCTGATGCCATTCTGATTCTGTATTCCCCCCCAGCATGGCCGAACGTATGCCCCGCTGGGTCAGTCTCCAGGTACTGCACGATTGATTCACGCACGGTCCAGAAATTGCCCCACCCCGTAACCGTTAGCGTCGCCCCATGCAGGGCCGTGTCAATCTGGTCTGCGATCTGCCCCGCCTGGAAGGCCGTAGCCGCCACCGCCGTGACCAGGTAGACCAGGTTGACCGATCTGGTAGGCGTTAGGTTTTCCTCTATCCCGCTGGCCAGGTTGATGACCACGCCCGGCAGCGCCTTATCCCGCGGTACGACGTTGAAATAGATCGCCGTGCCCCCAAGCGCAGAGATTAGCCCAGAAGCCCCAACCAGCGCGTTATAGATTGCCGTTCCTGCTGCGTTCAATGTCAGCCTCCACGCTGGCCAGCAAGGGCTGCCAGAACTGACCAACCACAACGTCCCATGCGTAATCCAACGCGCCCATACGCGCCGCCTGGGCCATCTGCATGGATTGGTCGTAATCGTTCAGCGCGTCGAACATCTGCTCATACGCTTCGGCCACGGCCCGCCAATCCGGGATCATCGCCCATGACCCCAGGGGCGTCCAAAACGGATACTGCTCCGTCACCAGCCGCCCGCCAAAACACAGCTCGCGCATCGCCGTGTTGTCACTGGTCACAACCGGTGTACCGCAGGCCTGCGCCTCGATCAGCGGAATACCAAAGCCCTCGCCCATGCTGGTCAGGCTCAGACAATCAAACGCCCGGTACAAATCAGCCATTGCCGGCTCTGGATAACCCAGCACGTACCGATACTGATCCGCGAACATCACGCTGCCATCGTTCAGGTTCAGACGCCGCAACAGGGCGTCAAAATCAATACCGCCATGCTCTGCAGATCGCAGCGTGTGAATGTACATCATGGCGTCAGGATGATTTTTCTTGAATTGCGCAAAGGCCAGCAGTTGTTCGGGATAGCACTTCCGGCTCGGATAGCCCTTGTTGGCCGCGACCATCCCAATGATGAACCGATCCTCTGGCAACCCCAACCGCCGCCTGGCCGCCGCTTTGTCACCTGGCTTGAACACATCAACGTCAACGCCGTGTGGCACGTAGCGCACATTGTCAACCCCTGCGGCGCGCAACTGTGCTTCTCCGAACTGAGCGTAGGGCAAGACCGTGTGTGCGCCCTCCAACCGTTCAAGAACCAGGTCAGGGACCGGCGTCTGGTCAATCGGCGTCCAGGGCATCCATTGCCATCCATGCTGGCGCGCCAGCTTGCCGTAATGCTCCGTGACCCACACATCCATCAGGCTGATATGCAGATCGGCCTTGAATGACTTCATGTGCGCGGGCAAAATATCCTCACCCCACGCCCGATGCCCCATTGGCAGAATCGGCGTGCCGTCGAGGTTGAGCGCACCACCCTGGAGGCCATAGTACGCAAAATAGGCAACCTCATGCCCTAACGCCTTCAGCCGCGGCACTAAATGCTTGCCCTGCACGCCATAGCCCGTCGTAGCCCACGGCGCATTGCACTGATACATGATTCTCAGGCCCACAACACCTCCCTAACCTATGATCTGCTCCATAGCCGTAACGAATGACGCCCGCACATGTTCAGCTGCCGGTCGCATGTACGGCCTGGCTCCCATCCGCCGCGTTCCCATCTCCACGTAATAGTCATACTCGACGCCACGCGGGCCGATGGTCGCGGCCATGTCGCCGTCCTCTGCAACCTGGATACTGTTCTTTAGGTTGCCCGTGTCAACAGGCACCACGCGTTTGGCAAGCCCCTCGATGTCATGGGCCGCCTTCATCACTGCCGCGACCGCCCGTTGCTCTGCCTCCCGGCTGATCGTCAGCGGATGCCGTGTCCATCGGATCGTAACTTCAACGGCCATGCTACTTCTCCACTGAGATACACTCGACGCGCAACGCCGTGCGCCAGTTGAACCCATCGGCCACCGCGAGCACCTCATAGGTCCGACTGCCAATCGCCAGCCGATC
>JBGAVB010000184.1:0-5655 GCA_044228345.1 Anaerolineae bacterium
GCCGTGGGTGCGTGTGTCTGCCGTCAATTCCAAGCCTGTGAACCACAGCCCCATCAGCCTGACCTCGAGAGACGAAGTCATGGTTGATTACACGGGCGGCGATCACGAGACGCCCCCAGAAAGCATCCTGTTCCAGGTGCGCCTGCTGCCGGGCATGCCCGATTGGCAGACCACCCGCAGCCAGCGCATGCGCTTTGGCAGCCTGGCGGTCGGCGCCTACACCGTCCAGGTGCGCACGCGTGACGACGCCATGAACTATTCGCCGGTGACGCAAACGGAGCTGACCGTTGTGCAGCCGCCCGTGGAAGTGACGCTGCCCATCGTGGGTACGGTCCTGCTTTCCAATGTGATCTACGGCTTGGTCATCGCGGGCATCGTGCTCGTCAGCAGCGGCCTGGGCATTGGCTCCTGGCTGCGCGTACGGCGTCGGCCGCGTCAGGCGCTGCAGCGCAAATTCAATCCGTACGTGTCTGGCGAGCCGGTGCGGCGCGATGATCTCTTCTTCGGTCGCAATGAGCAGCTCAAGCGCATCTTGACGATTCTGCACCGCAACAGTGTGATGATTCACGGCGAGCGGCGCATTGGCAAGACCAGTCTGCTGTTCCATTTGGCCAATCGTTTGCGCGAGTCCAACGACCCTGACTGCGTCTTCATCCCCGTGTTGGTTGACCTGGAAGGCACACCCGAGCCTGAATTCTTTCACCGGGTGATGGAGACGGTCTTCGAGACGCTGCCGGCCGCCGACCGCGACAAACTGGGGCTGGTTTTTCAGCCTTCGGTCAGCAGCTACTCTGCCCGCGACATGCGCCGCGATCTGCGGGTGATCATCGGCCACCTGCAGGAGCAGACGGATAAGACCATCCGGCTCATCTTGCTGTTGGATGAAGTGGATGTGATGAACGATTACGATCAACTGACTCAGCAGCAGTTGCGCGGTATCTTCATGGAGCAATTTGCGCAAAACCTCGGCGCGGTGGTGGCCGGTGTGCGCATCAGCAAAGCCTGGGATCGGCCAGAAAGTCCCTGGTACAATCTGTTCAACGAAATCGAGCTGGCGCCGTTTGGGCGTGATGATGCCGTGGCCCTGCTGCAAGAGCCAGTCAAGGGAATCTATCGCTGGGACCAGGATGCCCTGGAGTTCGTCATTGCGCATGCCAACGGCCGCCCCTATCGGATTCAGCAGTACGGGCTGGAGTCGGTCAACCACATGTTCGAGGCGAAGCGCACGACCATCAAGCTCGCCGATGTCGAAGCTGCGCACGAGGCTATCCTGCGCATGTCCGAGACATAGGACAAGGCGCGGCTAGACGCGGTCGAATGCCTGCTCCAGATCAGCCATGAGGTCTGCGGCGTCTTCGATCCCAAGCGCCAGGCGCACCAGGTTGTCTTTGATGCCAACCTGCAGACGTTCTTCGGTTGACAACTCGTAGTACGACATCAACGCCGGCTGTTCGATCAACGTCTCGACGCCGCCCAGGCTGGGCGCGATCAACGGCAGGCGCACCGCGTCAATCAACCGGCTGGCCGTCTCCAGGTCGCCGCGCATCTCAAAGGTGACCACGCCGCCAAACCCGTCCATCTGCGCCGCGGCCACGGCGTGGTCGGGATGCGAGGGCAGGCCGGGATACCAGACGCGCGCGACTTTGGGATGGCTTTCCAAGAAACGCGCGATGCGCAGGCCATTTTCATTCTGCCGGTTGACGCGCAGGGCCAGCGTTTTCAAACCGCGTCCGAGCAAGTAGGCGTTCTGCGGATCGCACACCGCGCCCAACATCCACAGCTGCTGACGCAGGTGTGCCATCAAGGCGCCGTTGCCGCAGACCACACCTGCCAGAAGGTCATTGTGCCCGCCCAGGTATTTCGTCGCCGAGTGAATGACCAAATCAATCCCGTGGGCGAGAGGGCGCTGGTTGATTGGGGTGCCGAAGGTAGAGTCAATGAGGGTCTTGACCTGGCGTCGCCGGCCAATCTCGGCAAGTCGCGGCAGATCGAGCACCCGCAGGTAAGGGTTGGTCGGCGATTCTGAGACAATTAAGCGCGTGGATGGGCGGATGGCCGCTTCCAGGCCAGCATAATCGCCCATGGGCACCACCGTGGCCTCGATGGCGAAGCGTTTGAGAAAATTGAGGCAAAACTGCCGTGTCCGCCGATAGGCGTCATCGGTAATCACCAGATGCGCGCCGCTGGAGAGGAGCGACAGAAGGACCGTTGTCATCGCCGCCATCCCAGAAGCAAAGAGGAGCGCATCCTCGGCGCCTTCGAGGGCCGCCAATTTGGCTTCTACCGCGCTGACCGTGGGATTGCCGTAGCGGCCGTACTCCGTGCGCTGCCGGCTGCCGCCCCACATGCGCTCTTCCATGAAATCACTCAGATCGGCGGTATCGGCAAAGGTGTAGGTGGCGGTTTGCACAATGGGTGTGGTCAGCGCGTGGTACGGCTCTGGCCGCGCCCCACCGGCATGCACCGCCTGCGTGGACGGGCCAGGACGGTTCTCTTTTTTCGGCATAGGTCTCCTTGGCAACGTGATGACGTCTCGTAGTGTAGCACAAACCCCGATGGCCGCCAATTCAAAAACCCCTTTTTCGTCAAAGTTGCCTGTCGTCGAATATTGACTATAATACGCCCTGCGGTTTCGTTCAGACCGGCCGGCGCGTGGCGCCGATTCTGTAAGCGGCTGGTCATCATCGCTGTTCATCCTGGTTGCACCGAAGAAAGGCGCCAACGTGCGTAATCCGTATATCGTGGGTGGTTGGGTCAAGGGCGCGTCCCATTATGGCCGGCGCGGCCTGATTTCTCATCTACTCGATGGCCCGAACAACGCGCTGTGGGCCGTGGGCACACGCCGCATGGGCAAGACATCGCTGCTGCGCCAGATCGAAGCGCTGACCCTGACGCATCCGCAGTATGTGCCGCTGTTCGTCGACCTGCAAGGGATCAGCACGCGCGCCGAGTTGAATCGGGAGCTTTACTATGCGCTGGAGGAAGCGGCCGATCGTTTCGAGCCGCACGGTGTGGATGTCGCGGCCCTCAGAGCGGCGGATGAAATCACATTGCTGCGCACCATGCGGCGTCAATTACTGGCCGCGAATCGCATCTTGCTGCTGCTGATTGACGAGGCTGAGGCTCTGGTCACCATTGGGAAAACGGATCCCGCGCTGCTGCAGCAGCTGCGCAAAAACTTCCTGATTGGCGCGGGCCTGCGTGTGATCATGGTCTCCACCAAGATCCTGCTGCAGCTCAATGATCAGGACGCCGCGTGGGACACCTCGCCCTTCCTGAACGGCTTTGCGCCCCGCAACTTGACCGGACTCGATCCCGTGGCCGCGGAGATGCTGATTCGGCAGTCGCAATCGCCGACGCCGGTCACGGTCAGCGATCAGGCGATTGACGCCATTCGGGCGCAGGCTGGCGATCATCCGTATCTCGTACAGATGATTTGCCAACGGCTGTGGCAAGAAGATAACAGCCTGCGTGAGCTGACGCCAGCCGACTTGATCGTGGATGACATGCTGGCCGGGTTCTTTCAACATGACTTCCGCTATCTGAGCGCCGGCGAGCGACGCATCTTGTTGGCGGTCAGCCAGGCAGGGCTTTTAAGCGAAACCGCCGTGCGTGAGACCACGGGACTGTCAGAACCAGAATCGGCCGGCTTTGTCTTCGGCCTGGTCAAGCTCGGTTACCTGCGCGTCATTCACAATCAACTGGCCGTAGGCAACCAACTGCTCGATGCCTGGCTAAAGCAGAACCGTGCGCGCCTGGAACAACAGATTAGCAGCGCTATCTCCGACGGCAGCAGTCAGCAGATTCTGCAAGCAGGCCGGCGTGAGGAAATGCAGCTCTTGCAGGACCAACTGACGCTGCTGCGCAGCAACCTGGCGGAGTTGGAGCTGCAGCGCGTCCAATTTGGCATCCAGGTGCCGCTTAGCCTGATCAACAGCATCAATCTGACCCGGCGCGACATCGGACGCCTGGAAGACCAGTTGGCCCACCTGGCGGACGGCCTGGCCAGCCCACACACCAGTTATATGCCTGCGCGCTAGAGACTGAAGCATACGATACCAAACATGTAGAGGGAAGAACGATTTTATGGAATCCGCTGCACGACAGGACGCCATTTCGATGGTGGACCTGAAAGCACAATATCGCACGATCAAGCCCGAGATTGATGCCGCGATTGAGCGAGTCGTCAACAATACCAGCTTCATCATGGGGCCGGAAGTGACTGGGTTTGAACAGGCTTTCACCCAGGTGAGCAACGCGTGTTTCAGCGTCGGCGTCGCCTCCGGCACCGCCGCCCTGCACCTGGCCCTGTTGGCCTGCGGCATTGGCCGCGGCGACGAAGTTATCACCACCCCATTTACGTTTTTTGCCACCGGCGAGGCCATCTCCCAAGCCGGCGCGACGCCGGTTTTTGTGGACATTCAGCCTGACACGTATAACCTGGACCCCGAACTGATCGAGCGGGCGATCACGCCGCGCACCAAGGCCATCATGCCGGTGCACCTGTACGGCCAGACGGCCGAGATGGATGAGATTCTGGATATTGCCAAGCGCCACAACCTGCGTGTGATTGAGGACGCCGCGCAGGCGCATGCGGCCGAGTATCGCGGGCGCCGCGCCGGCAGCATGAGCGATCTGGCCTGCTTCAGCTTCTATCCCAGCAAGAACCTGGGCTGCTACGGCGACGGCGGCATGGTCACGGGCAACGACGAGACCTTGATCAAACGGGTGCGCAAACTGCGCGACCACGGCCGCATGAGCAAGTATGAGCACGACGAACTGGGCTGGGGCTACCGCCTGGACGCGCTGCAGGCCGCCATTTTGGGCGCTAAACTGCCGCACCTGGAAGCCTGGACCGAAGCGCGGCGCAGCCACGCCGCGCGCTACAACGAGCTCCTGGCCGGCAGCGACATCGTGACGCCCGCCGCGCGACCGTACAATCGCCATGTCTACCACTGCTACGTCGTGCGCACCCCGCGGCGCGATGAGCTGGCCGCCCATCTGACCCAGGCCGGCATCGGCGTGGTGATTCATTATCCCCTCCCGCTGCATCTGCAGCCGGCCTACCGTGAGCTGGGCTACGGCCCCGGCAGCCTGCCGGTGAGCGAAGCCTGCGCGCAGCAGGTCATTTCGCTGCCCATGTACCCGGAATTGACGGATGTCCAGATCGAACGGGTCACGTCTGCAGTCAAGGCGTTCGTCGGCTGAAGAGGATGCAACGTGCAAAGCGGGGAGCGCGCGGTGCTCACAGGTGAAGGCAAAACGCTGACGTGGTAATGCTCAGTCAAACGGTTTCGGTTCTCGTGCCGGCGCGCAATGAGGCAGAGAATATCCCGCTGCTGCTGGCGAAAGTGGCAAAAGCCTTCAGTGCGCTGGGGCTGGACGGTCGCGCCGAACTGGTGTTGATTGATGATGGCTCGACCGACGGCACCGGCGATGTGGCGGCCAGCCAAATCATCGCCTACCCCTTCCTGCGCTTGATCCGTCACCGCCGCAACCTGGGCTTGACGGCCGCGCTGCGCACCGGCTTTCGCGCGGTGACCGGCGACTTGATCATCTTCCTCCCGGCCGACCTGGAGTCGGACCCGGAGGAAGATATCCCCAAGCTGCTGTCGAAGCTGGGGGAAGGCTACGACGTGGTCGCGGGCTGGCGCC
>JBGAVB010000185.1:0-5645 GCA_044228345.1 Anaerolineae bacterium
GGCGAACTCCGGGTCGAAGCCGTAGTCCAGTCCCTCGTTGGCGTAGAAGAACTCCATCAGGCACAGCAGCCGGCTGCGCGGCCAGACGTCCTTCACGCACATCGCCTCGCCCCAGCCGGGGTTGGCAATCACCAGGTCGGGCACCAGGCCCTGTGCGTCGAGTGCGGCCATCGTCTGCATCGCGGCCTGGGCACGCGTGAAGGCAGCGTCTTTCCCACCCTGTTCCGCTGCAACACGCCGGCGCAGCTAGGCGCCGCGCTGACGGCCAGCGGATTCGAGACCGAGGCGCTCTACACCGTGGATGAGACGGCCGGCTATTTTGCCTTTGTGCCCTGGAGTTACGCGTTGGCTCTACGTTACAGTCGTTTGCTGGCGCGTCCGGCCCTGGCCGCGCTGCGCAGCGGCCTCATCGGATTTTTCCGCAAACCGCCTTTGGCTCCCGCGGCCAACCGTGGTACAATGCCCAAACCCTGAAGTGAGGGGAGATGATCCCCGGAGGAAGTATGGATATCCATTTTGGAACCGATGGCTGGCGCGCCGTCATCAGCGACACCTTTACCTTTGCCAACGTGCGCCTGGTGGCGCAGGCGATGGCTGATGTGGTCCGCCAACAGTACCCCGATGTCGTCCCGGTGCGCATGGTGGTCGGTTTTGACACCCGTTTCTTGTCCGATCGGTATGCACGCGAGGTGGCCTGCGTCCTGGCCGCCAACGGCATCCAGGTTGACCTGGCCCGCGCGGACACGCCCACGCCGGTGATTTCGCATGCCATCGTCCTGCACCAGGCGCAGGGCGGCGTCATGATCACGGCCAGCCACAATCCTCCCCGCTACAACGGCATCAAGTTCAAGGCCGCGTATGGCGGCTCTGCCTCGCCGGCCGACTGCAAGCTGGTGGAAGCGCGCCTGCAGGAGAACGAGCAGGAAGGCCGCAAGCCGTTGATCCTGGACTTCGATGACGCGCAGGCCCAGGGCTTGATTCAGCGCTTCGACCCACGGCCGGCCTATCGGGCGCACCTGGCGACGTTGGTGGATTTCGAGACGATTCGGCGCGGCCAACTGCGCGTGGTGGTGGATGCGATGTACGGCGCCGGCCGCGCCTACCTGGCTGAATTTTTGCGCGATGCGGGCGCGGAGGTCGTTGAGCTGCGCGGCGAAATGAACCCCGGCTTCAACGGCATTCATCCTGAGCCGATCGAGCGTTATCTGCAGCCGCTGGCCGACGCGCTGCGCAGCGGCGACTGGCACCTGGGTCTGGCGACCGACGGCGACGCGGATCGCATCGGCGCGGTTGATGCGCGCGGCAACTTCATCGACCCGCATCACGTGATGGCGCTGGCGCTGCGGCATCTGGTCGAACGCAAGGGGCAGACGGGCGAAGTCGTCAAGACCGTCTCGACCACATTGATGATCGATTCGATCTGCCGGAAGCACAACCTCACGCTGCATGAGACGCCGGTCGGCTTCAACCACATCGGCGACCTGATGATGCACAAAGACATTCTGATCGGCGGCGAGGAAAGCGGCGGCATCAGCATCAAGGGGCACATCCCCGAAGGCGATGGCATCATCATGGGACTGCTGCTGCTCGAAATCGTAGCGGCGCATGGCAGCGATTGCGCGGCGCTGCTGGCCGACTTGACGCGTGAAGTGGGCGCGTTCTACTACGCGCGCAATGACTTTCAGTTGAAGACCGTCAACGGTCGCCCGCCATTCACCAAGAGCGAAATGGTGCAGCGGCTGACCCAGTCCCCGCCCACGACACTGGCGGGAATGTCTGTCTCCCGTGTCTTGACCAATGACGGTGTGAAATATATGCTGCAGGACGATAGCTGGCTGCTCATTCGCCCGTCGGGCACGGAGCCGGTGCTGCGCATGTACGCCGAAGCGCACAGTGCGACGATGGTAGAATCGCTGCTCCACGCGGGGGAGACCCTCGTGCCGCCGCCGGGAGAACGGAACGGCAGTCACTGAGTGCGCTGGACACTTGGCGACCCATACTGAACAGCAAAGGCCGTGTCTGAATGACACGGCCTTTGCTGTTCAGGCGTCTCTACTGGCCTCTTGACGCAGGCGCGCCATGAGCCGTTCACGAAATCCACGCGGGGGCGGGGTGGCATAGCCGGTTGACAGGGCGTGGCGCGTCCAGGCCAGGCTGGAACGACAGCGCAGACAGGCCATCAGGTGGTCATGGATGAGCTTGAGCTCCTCGCGTGTGGCCAGGTTGTCAAGGAAGGTCGCGTACAGAGATTCCAATTGCTCGCAGGTCACCAGCAGCCTCTTTTGGTCTTTTTTGCTTTTCATGGCGTTAGCCGAACGATGCTGCGCCTCATGTGTGTGTAAATGTAGACGACAAAACGGTAAGATTGTCACAAAAGAGTTTCTAAGCATCCACAACACAGATTGCCGCACCGATTCCTGTTCAACTTGACGTAGTATCAGAATATGGTACCATACACTCGTGAAGCACAAACACCAAAAGACACTAGAACTGATATTTGCCCGACCAACGAGCGGCAATATCAACTGGGCGGATATCGAAGCTCTCTTTGTCGAGCTTGGCGCGGAAATCAGCGAGCGCGAAGGTTCGCGTGTCGGTGTCCGTTTGTTTGGAGAAAGAAGAGTGTTTCACCGGCCGCATCCTTCTCCCAATACTGATAAAGGGGCGGTTGCCAGCATTCGGAAATGGTTGAAAGAAAACGGAGTCGAACCATGATGAATATGGTAGAAATCAATGGTTACCGGGCCGTTGTTCAATATGACCCAGATATTGATATGTTTCGCGGCGAATTCATTGGTCTTAATGGTGGGGCTGATTTTTATGCCAAAGATATTGATGGTCTACGCAAGGAAGGCGAAATCTCACTAAAAGTATTCCTTGAGATGTGTAAGGAAGATGGCGTCGAGCCACGGAAAGCGTATTCCGGCAAATTCAATCTTCGTGTTTCACCCAAATTGCACGCCGAGATTACGGCGAGAGCGTTGGCGGAAGGTAAAAGCCTCAATCAATGGGTGGCGGATGTATTGGATGAAACGTTGCATGTTCATTCGCTGAAGTAGCCCGTGCGTTGGGTTTCTCCCCACGCACGGCGCGCGATCTGCTCGCAAGCTGGGTAACCGACGGTTGGCTTGAAGTGGCCAACCCGGCCCGCAAATCACGTCGTTATCGTTTATCGGCGACATAACGGCAGTCACCTGATTATATCGAACCTCAATTCCCTCACTCAATCTCCTTCGTCTTGCTGCGCATTGAGCCGGCCCGCTGACGCGCGCGCAACTTCAACAACAGCACCGTCCCCAGGATCAGCGTTTCGACGGTGGAGGTCACGGCAAAGGCGAGCGGGATGATCTGCACACCCACGTGCGCCACGAAGAGGCTCAGGATGGCGCCGCGTCCGAGCAGTTGCAGGGTGTTGGTGATGAGTGGCGTGCGCGTGTCGCGCAGGGCAATCAGGCCGCGCGTAATGACCTCGGTCGCGACGTAGGACGGCAGGGCAATGGCATAGATCACCAACACGCTGTAGGTGACATCGCCGGCTGCAGTCGTGAATTCGCCGCGCTCGAAGAGGAGGCGAATCACAAAACGGCCCAGCCAGATCAGGAGCGCAAGGGCCGGCAAAGCCAGGGCCACGGCCCCGCCCAAGGAACGCAGCAAGGTGGCGCGCATCTCGCGCCAGGCCGCGGCTTCGGCATGAGCCGCCAGCCGTGGGAAGGCGGCCTGTCCTACCGCCTGCCCCAGCAGCGCAATCGGCAGACCGACCAACAGCCAGGCGTTGTAGATCGCGGCCAGCGCCGCGGCATTGGCCGCCTGCGTCGCAAACGCCGTGTCCAGGATGAAGCCGGCGTAGTTTACGCTGACCGACAGGCCGTTGGGAATCAACAGGCGCGCCAGCTCGCGCAGGCGCGCATCGGCCAGGTTCCACGTCGGGCGCAGGCTGGCGGCGGACCCGCGCAGGCCGGGCCACAGAATAATCGCCTGCAGCACTGCGCCCGCGACGACGCCCACGGTCGGCCCCAAAATACCCAGACCCGGCACGAAGCGCGCCACCATGATGCCGACGATCAGGGTGACGTTGTGGCTGACGACCGACAGCGCGGTCAGCAGGAACTGATTGCGGCTGTTGAGCACGGCCGTGGCGACAGTCCCCAGCGTCAGGATGATCGGCTGCAGGAGCATGACGCGCGTCAGGCTGATGGTGAGGCGACTGGTTTCAGCATCGAAGCCGGGCGCCAGCACGCTGCGCACAAAGGCCGGGGCAAAAATCTCGCCGGCCAGGACGACCAGTGCAAAAAAGGACATCAGCGCGGTCAGCACCAGGTTGATGAAACGGCCGCCGGCGGCCGTGCCCTCCTCGCGGATGGTGTTGAGCAGCACCGGGATCATGGCGCTGGAGAGCGCGCCGCCGGCAATCAGGCTGAACAGGGTGTCGGGCAGACGGAAGGCCGCGTAGTAGGCGTTGGCCTCCAGGCTGACGCCAAACTGGGCGTTGAACATCACCTGGCGGATGGCGCCGAGCATGGCCGAGAAGAAAAAGGAGGCCATCAGGATAAAACTGGCTTCGGCAATGGAAAACTCGCGTGTTAGCAGCCCCCGCAGTTGCAGCCGCGGCAAACGCGGCAGCACCACCTGCCCACGCGGGGCCGCGATGGGCGCGGTGCGCAGCGGCTCCAACACGTCGGACGCCATCACGGTCCCCATCCAGGCGCTTTCCGTCAGCGCGGCCGGGCCGCCGAGCATCAGTGGCGTCTCCTGACGACGGCCGCGCGGCAAGGCGGCAGCAGAAGCGGTCATGTGGTTACCTCCTCAACCGAACAATTGGAAACTGACCAGGAAAAACGAACCGCGAAGGCGCCAAGGCCGCAAAGAAGACGCAAGAAAGCTCGACGTTCTTAACGGCGCTTTTATGTTTCATGTCTCCATGATCGGGCGCGCGGTTGTTCAATCGCCAGTCCAAATTCTGCTCAGTTGACGCCGCTTTTGACACGCGTTCGCCAATGCCGGCCGCTGTGCTATACTGTGCGCTGACTGAAAATGCGCTAAACGAGTTCGGCACTTCAGGATAGGATGACAACAATGAGCGGAGAACGTGAGACGCAGTTAGTGCTGGCCGCCGATGCGGGCGATCTAACCCACCGCGTGGCGCAGCCGGCCGGGCCTGGCCCTCATCCCACGGTGCTGATGCTGCACGGCCGCAGCGGCGATGAAAATGTGATGTGGGTCTTTGCCCGCGCGCTGCCGGCGGATTGGCTGATCGTCGCGCCGCGCGCCATCCAGCCGGACCCGGCTGGGGGCTTTGCCTGGCACCCGCGCAAACCAGATGAGTGGCCGCCGCTGTCGTTCTTTGACGAGGCCGCCAGCGCCATCGTGCGTTTCATCCACACCTTGCCGGAGCGCTATCAGGCCGATGTTACGCGTTTGTTTGTGATGGGATTCAGTCAGGGCGCCGCGGCAGCGTTTGCCGTGGCTCTGCGTCACCCAGGCCTGGTACGCGGCATCGCCGCGCTCGTGGGATTCATGCCGGGCGGCGTCGCGGATGAGAAGAACAATGTCGAGCAGGTGCTCTTTTCCGCTCCCGATGCTGGCACGTGGACGTTCCGCATCAACGCGACGGTCGTAAATCAGGGACTTCAGGGCTTCGCACTCGT
>JBGAVB010000186.1:0-5634 GCA_044228345.1 Anaerolineae bacterium
TTCGTCATCTCGGCCGATGTCCCACTGGCCGGCTACACGACATTCAAGATCGGCGGGCCGGCCGACCTTCTGGTTGTGGCGCAGCGGCCGAGCGACTTGACGCAGGTGATCGGTCTGGCGCATGAGGCTGGCATGGCATTTTTCCTGCTCGGCGGCGGCAGCAACGTGCTGATCAGTGATGCCGGTGTGCGCGGCCTGGTGATTCTCAACCACTGCCGGCAGATCACCCTGGCTGATGACGACCTGGTCACGGCGGAGAGCGGCGCGTCGTTGGCTGGCTTGGCCCGACGCACCATTCATCATGGGTTGGCCGGGCTGGAGTGGGCGGTCAGCGTACCGGGAACGGTTGGCGGGGCGGTGGTTGGTAATGCGGGCGCACACGGCGGCTGTATCGCCGACAACCTGCTCTCAGCCCAGGTGCTTGATGGCAAGGGCGAGTTGGCTGTGTGGCCCGCTTCCGACTTTGCTTACGCCTATCGCTTCAGCCGGCTCAAGCGGCCGACCGATGACCAAACCAGGGGCGCGGTCGTCTTGTCAGCCACGTTTCGTTTGCAGGCGGCCAACCGTGAAGAGTTGGAAGCTCGCGCCGCCCGCTTCCTGGCGCATCGGCGGGCCACGCAGCCCATTGAGGCCAGCGCCGGCTCCATCTTTCAGAACCCGCCGGGAGACTATGCCGGGCGTTTGATCGAGGCGGTTGGCCTGAAGGGCGTGACGGTAGGCAGTGTTCAGTTCAGCCCTGTCCATGCCAATTTTATTGTCAATTTAGGCGCAGGGCAGGCGGCCGATGTGAAAGCGGCCATCGATTTGGCCCGTCAGCGCGTGCAGGCGCAGTTTGGGTTGGCCCTGCAGCCGGAGATTTTATTCGTGGGTGAGTTTACCGACGCTCCCGTGGCAGTCTGGTGACGGGGGCGACGGCAGAATCGGCACGCGAAGCCGTCATGTGCAAGGCCCAACGCGAGAGTTGGCCTGGTGAGGACTCATGAGTAAGCGCAAGCTGCGGATTGGGGTGTTGTTTGGCGGTAAATCGAGCGAGCATGATGTCTCGCTTGTTTCGGCGCGTTCGGTGATGGCCGCCATTGACCAATCTCGCTTCGATGTTGTGCCGATCGGCATTGACCGTGATGGACATTGGCTGTTGGGCGGCGACCCGATGCTGCAATTGACCGCCGGCGAATACGCCAGCCCGCTGTCGCCCGAGCAGTTAGCCCTAAGCGACGCGGCCCCGCGTGTGGACTTCGCCTTCTTGGCGGGCGAAACCGCGTTGGAACTGGCCGCTGGCGCGCCCTCGCCGATTGCGCCGCAGGTTGACATTATTTTCCCAGTGCTGCACGGGCCTATGGGCGAAGACGGCACAGTGCAAGGCCTGCTTGATCTGGTGAACATCCCCTACGTGGGCTGCGGCGTGCTGGCCTCCGCGGTGGGGATGGACAAACTGATGTGCAAAGCCGTGCTGGCTGCTCACCATCTGCCGCAGGCGCCTTACGTTGGCCTTCTGCGCCAGCGCTGGGAGCGAGAACCAGAGGCCGTGCTCGCCTGGTTGGAAGCGCAGCTGCCCTATCCGATGTTCGTCAAACCGGCGAATATGGGCTCCAGCGTCGGTATCAGCAAGGTGCATGACCGCGCCAGCCTGGCAGAGGGATTGACTATCGCCGCTCGTTATGACCGCAAACTGGTTGTCGAGCAGGGCCTGGACGCGCGTGAGATTGAATTGAGTGTGCTCGGCAACGACGATCCCGTGGTCAGCATGCCAGGCGAGGTGGTGCCAGGCAATGAGTTCTATGACTATGCGGCCAAGTATTTGCTCGATAACTCCGAGCTGCTCATTCCCGCGCCGATGCCGCCAGCCTTGCAGCAAGAGGCGCAGGACCTGGCCCGCGCGGCTTACCTGGCGTTGGACGGCGCTGGCCTGGCACGCGTCGACTTGCTCTTGGAGCGCGACACTAACCGCCTGTTCATTAACGAACTCAACACCATGCCTGGATTCACCAGCATCAGCATGTACCCCAAGCTGTGGGAAGCCAGTGGATTGACCTATCGTGCGTTGATCGAGCGCCTGCTTGAGCTGGCGCTCGCGCGCCACGCTGACAGGCAGCGCAATGTGACGACCCGCTAGGGGATTTTGGCTGAGGAATCATGCCTGGCAAAAAGACTTCCCGGCGCCGTCAGTCCGCGGCGCCTCCAGCTCGTACACGCCGCCGACGCAGCTATCGTGCAAGCATTGGTGTTGGCCCGGTGCGCGTGCAGCGGGAGGCCTTACGCGGCACCGGTTGGCACTTGCAGAAATGGCCGGCTTTCCTGCTTGTCGGGGTGTTGGTGGGGCTGCTGTACATGGCGATGAGCCTTGACAATTTCTATGTGTATGGCGCGGATATCCAGGGCACGTCGCTGCTCAACCCAGACGAAGTCTACGCCGCGGCTGGCGATCACAGAGCGACGCCCGCGCATTGCGTGGGAGACAAGCCAGGGGCGAGCCTGGGTGGACGATCAGGGGATTGCGCTGCCGCCGCTGCCCAAGTCGCCGTCTGAGGCGTTGGTTCACCTGGTGGACTTGCAGCAGGCCGCGATGGTGGCGCAACCCAACGATCAACCGCCGCCTATTGGCCCGGGCGGGGTGCCTGTTGTGAAGATGCAGCCGGCCGTGGTGCAGGCGCTGTTGAGCCTGGGGACGCTCTTGCCGGGGACACAGACCTTTAATTATGATGCCCAAAGCGGGCTGAATTTTCGCACCGTGGATGGCGTCAGCGTTATTTTCGGGATGAAGGGCGATCTTGATCGCAAGGTGGCTGTCTTGCAGGCCATTCAGCGACAATGGAAAGATTTCGGGCGCACCCCAACGCTCATTGATCTACGCGTGGCCGAGCGGCCCTTTGTACGCTGATCGCCCGTTGGATAAGGAGTTTCGTTGAGCAATTTGATTGCCGGCATTGATGTCGGCACGACCAAAGTCTGCGTATTGATCGGCGAACTGACCAGCGACGATGCGATTCATATTGTCGCCGTGGGGCAGGCGCCGTCGCGTGGATTGCGCCGCGGCGTTGTTGTCAACATCAGCGAGGCCACGGCCGCGATCGGTCAAGCCGTGGAGCAGGCCGAAGCTGCTGCTGGACACTCTATCGGCAGCGCGTTTGTCAGCGTTGCTGGCAGCCATATTGCCTCGCTGAGCAGCCGGGGCGTGGCGCCTGTCAGTCGAGGGCAGCGCGGCATCGGTCAGGAGGATATCAGCCGCGCGCTGGACGCCGCGCGGGCCGTGCCCATTCCGCACAATCGCGAAATCATCCACACCCTGGCCCGTTCGTGGACGGTGGATGAGCAGCAGGGCATTCGCGACCCGATCGGAATGCATGGATTTCGCTTGGAGGTGGACGCGCATCTGATTACAGGCGCCGCCTCCTCCATTGCCAATCTGGTCAGTTGTGTGACCGCACACGACATCGAAGTGGATGAACTCGTTCTCGGACCATTGGCGGCTGGTGAAGCGGTGCTGACACCCGCCGAGCGCGATATGGGTGTGGTGGTGGCCGACATCGGAGGCGGTACGACCGACGTGGCCTTGTTCTTAGAAAACGCGCTATATCACACCGTGGTGTTGGACGTGGGCGGCAACAACCTGACGCAGGACGTGGCGGTGATGCTGCATGCGCCGTTCAAAATCGCAGAGGCGCTGAAGGTTCGTCACGGGCATCTGCAGCCTGCCTCTTTGCGGCCAGATGACGTTGTGCAGGTCAGCCCATTTGGCGACCAAGGGCAGACCAGCGTGCCGCGGGCGTTTCTGGCTGAAGTGCTCGAAGCGCGCGCCGAGGAGATTCTAGAGTCACTGCTGCGTGAGGTGAAGCGCAGCGGTTATGATGGGCTGCTGCCAGCCGGTATTGTGTTGACCGGCGGCACCGCGCAGTTACCCGGCTGGATGGAAATCAGCCGTCAGTACTTGCAGCTGCCGGTGCGCATCGGCAGCCCGCGCAGCAATATCAGCGGCTTACGCGAAGAGCTGCGCAGTCCGATGTACGCGACCAGTGTGGGGTTGCTGTTGTGGGGAGCGAAGCAGCACGGCGGCAGTCGTCCCCGCACCGCAGCGTTGCCCTGGTTAGAACGCGTATGGCAGTGGTTGCGCAACTTGATGCCTGGGTAGTCAAGCGGCCGTGTTGTCGTATTGGGATTAGCCCGGCTGTCGCGGCGAGCACATCGTAGGCGGCCGGCGCCCGGATCGTTGAGCAAAACTCATCGGTAACAACTAGAAAAACCAACTTCTCATTAGGAGGCAGTTCGATGTCTACTTCAGTTGCACGTAAGACACAGCAGCAAGGTTATGTTGAAAATGTGGCCCAGATCAAGGTGCTGGGCATTGGCGGCGGCGGCTCAAATGCCGTCAATCGTATGATTGACGCTGGAATTCAAGGGGTTGAGTTCATTGCCGTCAACACGGACGCCCAGGCGCTGATGCTTTCCCAGGCTCCGCAGCGTCTACGCATCGGTGATAAGCTCACCAAAGGACTTGGTTCGGGCGGCAATCCTGAAATTGGGATGAAGGCCGCGGAGGAATCAACCGAAGACATTCAGGCCCTGGTCAAGGGCGCAGACATGGTGTTTGTCACCGCCGGCATCGGCGGCGGCACTGGCACCGGCGCTGCACCGGTCATTGCCCGCGTGGCGCGCGACATGGGCGCGTTGACGATTGGCGTTGTGACCAAGCCCTTCTCGTTCGAAGGTTCGCGGCGCATGCGCTCGGCCGACGAAGGCATTGCACGCCTCAAGGAGCACGTGGATACCCTGATTGTGATCCCCAATGATCGGCTGCTGCAAGTAGTAGACAAGAAAGCCTCCATCGAGACAGCATTTCGCACGGCCGATGATGTTCTGCGGCAAGGCATCCAGGGCATCTCTGAGTTGATCACCGTGCCGGGGCTGATCAATCTTGACTTTGCTGATGTGCGCACGATCATGAGCGAAGGCGGTTCCGCGTTGATGGCGATTGGCCGCGCGAAGGGTGAGAACCGGGCCAAGGATGCGGCGGAGCAGGCGATTCACAGCGCACTGCTGGATGTTTCCATTGACGGCGCCCAAGGCATTCTGTTCAACGTAACGGGCGGCCCTGACTTGACCCTGTTCGAGGTCAATGAAGCGGCAGAGATCGTGCGCTCTGGGGTTCACCCGGAAGCCAACATCATCTTTGGCGCCGTGATTGATTCGACTATGACGGATGAAATTCGCATTACCGTCATTGCCACCGGATTCGAGGCGGCCCATGCGATGCGCCGGCCAGCCAACACCGCCCAGGTCTTGCGCGCAGATGCTCGCCAGGCGCAGCCTGCGACTTCGAGCAGCACGACCCAGGCCATTCCTTTTCCTTCGCGTACTTTCAGCCGTGACAAGCTGGATGAAGTGCCGGCCTTCATTCGCCGTCGCGCCGCAGACGGTAAGTAGAACAGGGGCGCATGCCCCACATAAACCAATCGCCAGCAGTTTGACGCTGCTGGCGATTGGTTGAAGGTCGTAATCGTCTCACGGGCTGATCAGGCATCGGCCTGCTGGCTCGTAAATTTCCCTTGACGCGTCAAGCGTTCATATTCGTGCTTGAATCGCTGCACCACACGTAGGACGTCCTGCGCCAGATCGCTTTGCGGATCCAGCTCAACGGCC
>JBGAVB010000187.1:0-5629 GCA_044228345.1 Anaerolineae bacterium
ATTGACGCGGTACTGCTTGCCGGTCACGTGCCACCACAGGCGTTCCAGGTTGTGCGGATCGCCCCAATTCAGCAGCGGATCCTGCGCTGCGCGCCAGGGCAAGTAGAGGTAGATCAGCGCGCCCAGGGCCAGCGCCAGCGCACTGAGCACGATCAGCGACCAACTCAGACCGCGGCGGTTGATCCACAGCCAAAAGAGGATGGCAGGGGCCAGCAAGCCGATCGTCAGGTTGTGATTGCCCAGGGCCAGGCCGTAGACCAGCGCAGCCAGGATGAGCCAACGCCCGGCCGCGCGCGGTCCGGCCAGCTCGCCCTGCTGTACGCGCTGGCGCCAGACCAGCAAGAGCCATAGAATGGTCGCGACCAGGAAAACGTGCAGGCTGTAGACTTCGGCCACGACGCTCCATGACCAGAGCGTGCGCGAAACCGCAAAGAGGATCGTGACCGCGACGGTAATCCACACCGCCGGAAGCCAGAGACCAGAAACGCGGAGATCGCCATTGATTCCGGGCTTCTGATCTCTGGCTTCCAGCAGCGCCGTGCGCAGGAGCAGGTAGGTCATGACCACGGCGGCCGCGCCCCACCAGGCTGACATGGCGTTGAGACGCTGAGGCACGCTGCCTACCGGTAAGAGATGGCTGATCAACCAGCCCAGCACGACCCACAAGGGAAAACCTGGCGCATGCGCCACCCCGGGCAACCAGGCCGCCAGGATCAACTCACCGCTGTCGGTCGGTGGAATACTGGGGGTCAGCGTTGCCAGGTAAAGCGCCAGCGCACCGAAGCCCAGGGCGAGCGCGGTGAGGTAGGGATGGCGGTTGATGTGTTCGGCCGCATCGGCCAGTCGTTCAGCCGGCGTCGGCGGCGTCGGCACTGACATCCTCTTCCTCGCTGAACGAATCGTCCAGGTCGAACTCGGTGCTCAGAAGGGCAAACGCGTCATCGGCGAAGTCGCGCGGCACCAGCACGCGCACGCGGCCCAGGGGGACGCTGGGCACCGGGAAGAGGCTCGTGCCCATGCTGTCATACTGTAAAGCCGATGGGATGCCTGCGCTTTCCAGTCTGCCCTGGATCACCTCCGCCGTGAGTTCACCGGCTGTTTCGGCCACCAAAACTAATGCATCAGACTCACGGTCGCGAAGCTCTCCTGACTGGTGAGACTTCGCGGCGCTGGCGTCTGCTGCCTGGTTGTCGTCTTGCTCTGGATGGTTCATGGTTGCTCTCCTGGCGCTATTGTAACGCAATCTGGCGGATTGCGCTACTTGGCAACTGTGTAAATCACAGTGCGAGCTGGCCAGCGCGGCGCAGCATGGCCCGAATCGGATCGTAGTCGCTGTCGCTGACGGCGGCAAAGCGTGCCACGGATGCCTGCCGCAGGATGGTTTGGCCCAGGGCATCGGCGTGCATGGTGATCAGGGCGTCGGTCAGGGCCTGGCGCAGGGCGCGTGGAACGGACTGATGGACGACCCACGGCGGCATGGGGCTGGGGCCGAGCGCGGCAATGACGCGCAGCTGCGCAGCCAGGGCCGGTTCCTGGGCAGTAAGCATGTCCAGGACTGTGCTGTCAATGGCCGATGCGTCCGCCTCTCCGGCCAAAATCAACGCCAGGGAGCGCTGGTGCGCGCCAGAGGCAAAGACGCGGCCGAAGAAGGCGCGGGTTTCGCCCAGGGTTGCCAGATGATAGCGCACGACATGGTATCCCGAATGGGAGTGTGGCTCGTTGTACGTCCACACCGCGCCGCGCAGATCGGCGAACGTCACATAGGGCTGATCGGCGCGCACCACCACGTCGGAGAAGTAGATCGGGCGGTCGAGATAGCGCGGCGCCGCCATGACCGGCGCGGCCAGCAGGATCAGCGGCGCGCGCGTTTGATCAATCATCTGCACATAGGGCGCGCCGCAAATCCAGCCCGCCTGAATCTCCCCGCTTAGCAGACGCTCCTCGCGCGCCTGCCAGGGGATTTGCAGCTCGCAGTGCACCGCCAGCCCCAGCCGCGCGCGTAGAAAAGCCGCCGCGCCTTCGACAAAGGCATCGGCAACCGGCGCCTGGCAGGAGGTCAGCGTGATGGCTGGCAGCATGGGTGACGCCTCGCTTCGCGACATCGGTATCAGGCGTGGCAAATCCTTGAAAACGGTGCACGCTCGCTGATTTTAGCAGGTTGTGGCGGCGCCGCAAATGAGCCATCTGGACGCGCTTGGGTCTCCCATGCCGACGGGAACTTGTCGCGCCGGTCATCCGTCCCATCAGTGAAAACCGGCGCGCATGCCGCGGGAGCCAGCCCGCGGCGTCTGCCATGCGCCAAACCGGTAGGAGGGGAAAGATGCGTTGGAATCTGCCAGAGTCACAGATCGTTAGGCAAACCTCTGTAAGCCGTATCGCCGCAGGGTCTGAGGTTCGCTCCTGTTTCCCCTGGGCGCGCTGGATCTGCTTCGCGCTGTTGGCGCTCAGCCTGACCGGCTGCACCACGCTGCGTGATCGTCTGCGCCCCAGCCCCACGCCCACCGTTCAGCCCACTTCGACGGCCGTGCCGCTGTTGACAATTGAGCCTGGCGCGGGCGCGCCGGGCACGGGCATCACCCTGCGCGGTGAGCGCTGGCGCGCAGGCGACACCGTATTCATCCGCCTGCAAAATCCGCTGCCTGATCAAAGCGGCATCCCAGATAAGGCCATGGCTGTCGCCACGGTGCAGGATGATGGCCGCTTCCTGGCAGCCTTCATCTTCCCGAATGAGATGCCCTGGGCCAGCCTGCCCAGCGTACTGATTGTGGCCCAATCGCAGGCCACGGGCGAGCGCGTCTCCATTGTGTGGCGCGTGGAGACGACTATGAGCACGGGGACCCCAACCGCGGCGCCAACGCTGACCGGCCCGCCGCCCCTGACGACCGCCACGGCGACGCCTACGCCGTGGGTCATCACGGCGACGCCTACGCCGTGGGTCATCACGGCGACGCCCACGCCGTGGGTCATCACGGCGACGCCAACCCGTCCGCCGGCGACCAGCACCTTCACGCCGCTCCCACCGGCGCCTACGGCCACGCCGACCACCTCGCCTTCCTACTGGCGCGGCGAGTATTACGCCAACCGTGATCTGATGGACAACCCGGTCCTGGTGCGCAACGATGTCAGTATCAACTTCAACTGGGCCAGCGGCGCGGTCGCGCCGGGCCTGCCCAGCGACAATTTCTCCGTGCGTTGGACGCGCAACCTGGAGTTCGAGCCGGGCGTCTATCGCTTCCATGCCCTGGTGGATGACGGCGTACGCCTGTTCGTGGATGGCGCGTTTCTGATCAATGAGTGGCGCGATGGCAGCCGCCGCGAATTCACGGTGGATTATGCGCTGGCTGCGGGCAGCCATGCCTTGCGCGTCGAATACTATGAAGCCACCGGCGATGCCATGATCGCCGTTTGGTGGGAGGCGCGGCCGACCGCCACCAGCACGCCGCCGCCGACCGCCACGCCGACGCGGCGTCCCACCAACACGCCGACGCGGCGTCCCACCAGCACGCCGACGCGGCGTCCCACCAGCACGCCGACGCGTACGCCTACACCGCGTCCCCTGCCAAGCACTACGATTGAGGTGCGGCGAACACCCACGCCGACGCTCACGGCGACGATGGCGCCGCTGCCCAGCGTCACGGCGCTGCCGCTGCCGACCGAAACCCCGACTTCGATTCCGCTGCCCAGCGCTACCGCGCTGCCGCTGCCGACGGAGACTCCGACCGCAACAAGCACCGCCACGCGGCCGCCGACGGAGACGCCGACGCCGCAACCGCCGACGGAGACGCCGACGGCGGTCGAGCCGACGGAGACGCCGACGGCCGTCGAGCCGACGGAGACGCCGACGCCGCGGCCGCCAACCGAGACGCCAACGGCCGTCGAGCCGACGGAGACGCCGACTGCGGTCGAGCCGACGGAAACGCCAACGCCGCGGCCGCCGACCGCCACGCCAACGGCGGCTGAGCCGACGGCGACGCCGACGCCGCGGCCGCCCACGGCGACGCGTACGCCCACCGCCACACCCACGGCGACGCCCACGCCGCCGGCCCTGCTCAACGAACTGTTGGCGACGCCGCGGCGCGTGGACTGGAACCAGGATGGGCGTCTCAACGACCAGGATGAATGGATCGAATTGTTCAACCCTGGCGCGACGGCAGTCAACTTGAGCGGCTGGTACCTGGACACAGGGCGCAACACGGCTCGCTACCGCCTGCCGCGCGGCGCCAATGTGCCGGCCGGCGGCTACCTGGTTCTGTTCCGCAAGGCCACAGGCCTGGCGCTCAACGACCGCGGGGGGACGGTGCGCCTGCTGCGACCGGACCGCAGCGTGGCTGACAGCGTTGCTTTCCCGGCGCTCGATTCCGATACCAGCTACAGTCGTGACGATGCCGGCCTCTGGCGCCGCAACTTGCCGCCCACGCCGGGTCAGCCGAACCAGGGCATCATCAGCCCGACGCCGGTCATCACCACGATGCCCGAACGGCGTTAGCTTGAGAATGCCGGCTTGCCGGATAGGGCTGGCTCACACAAAGACACCAAGACACCAAGAAGCTCAGGACGCCGTGTGGCTTTGTGTGAGGGCTGACCTGAAAACAGGCCGCGGATGGACACGGATCGTCACGGATGGCCTGTTCTCATCCACGATTGTGCGCCCCGCGCGTGGGCGACTACCGTGAACGCAGATCGAAGACCCTGCGGGGGTGTTGATTGCCGGACGCCCCCGCAGGGTCTTTTGAATCTGAACAGGAAATGGGCATCTTTCGGGCTGGCAGAGCAGCAGGCGCGCGCCGTATACTGAGCCTGGAGTCACGAGATGCGCTTGCACCGAAGGAGCCGTGGAGATGAAATCATCGGACGTTTTCTACCTTTGCCCCACCTATTTTGCCGCGTTGACCCAAAATGCAGATAATCATGCGCATCGCATGATTGCGGTGCCGATCCTAAACCTGCCGCTTGACCAGCGTCGCCCCCTCAGCGACGCGCAGGGCCGCCTGCTCACCCAGGCGCCGCGCTGGTTTGTCACGCTGACCTTTCCCATGCACGCGGGTCGCGCCGGCTGAATAGGGCCAGGCTCATATCCCTGGAGGTGATGCGTGACTTGTCCTTCGTGCCAAACGGCCAACCCGGCCGGCGCCAAATTTTGCCTCAATTGCGGCGCATCCCTGGCCCAGAAATGCAGCCACTGCGGCGCGGCCCTGCCGGCCGGCGCCAAGTTCTGCACAAACTGCGGAACACGGGTCGGCGAGGCGCCGGCCGGACAGCCAGTACCGGCCGCGTCGCCGGTGAATACGGCGCCACCGCCGGCTGCGCCTGGATCGCGCCTGGATCAGTTCATCCCCAAGGAGCTGCTGGCGAAACTAGAATCCGCGCAAAGCGCGGGCATGGAAGGCGAACGCCGCGTCGTCACGATGCTGTTTTGCGACGTCAAAGGCTCCACGGCCGCGGCCAGCCAGCTCGATCCCGAAGAGTGGGCGGAGCTGATCAACGGCGCGTTCACCCACATGATTCAGCCTGTCTATCGCTACGAAGGTACGGTGGCGCGCTTGATGGGCGATGGGCTGCTGGCATTCTTCGGCGCGCCGATTGCGCACGAGGATGACCCGCAGCGCGCCGTCCTGGCCGGCCTGGACAT
>JBGAVB010000188.1:0-5622 GCA_044228345.1 Anaerolineae bacterium
GTCGTGTTTCCTTTCTCGTTGGTGCGCTTGCGTGCCTGGGCGCTTGTCAGAAATCTTGATTCATGGTATGGTGCAGCCGTTGTCACCCGTACACGAGAATCTGACCTTATCCGCCCACACAGGAGAGTCTGACTCATGCCAGTTTCACGCTTGACCGCGGTCGTCTTGTATGTCACGCATGTCTCGGCCAGCGCGGCGTTCTACCGCGACAGCCTGGGCGCCGCGCCCCTGTTCGACTATGGCGAAGCTGACGCGTTCCAGGCCCTGCGTCTGGGTGATATCGAGATTCATCTGCACGCCGCGCCCACAGCCGATGATCCGCTTGCCTCCACCTGGCCCGCGGGGGCGGCCAGCGGCGTGGGGATTGCTCTGCACATCCACGCCAGCGACCTGGCGCGCCGCGGTCAGCTCATTCAACGCGCCGGCGGCCGCGTCTTGCAGCAAGCCAGCGTCCAGCCCTGGGGAACCATCGAGATGGTTGCCGCCGACCCGGATGGCTATCGCTTGCTGCTGTGGGAAGGCCAGAAGGGCCTGGACATTCAGACTTGGTGAAGCGGCTTTGATGTCAATTTGACGCGGTCAGTTCTTCCAGCTTGTGCGAGATCAGGTGCATCAGTTCGCCCACGGTGCGGCGGTCGAACGCGAAGCGGATGTTCGCGGCCTGGAAGAGGGCCGGTAAGGGACGCGTGTCGCCCAGGGCCAGCGCGGCCCGGTAATCCGCGACGGCCTGCGCCTGGTTGTGCAGCGCGTTGCGCCACACCTGCATGGCGCCGACCTCGGCCAGACCGTATTCCACGTAGTAGAACGGCACGGTGAAGATGTGCCCCTTGCGATGCCAACCCGTTTCCTTCTGCACCTGCAGGCCGCTGTAGTCAACGCCTGGCATGAAGCGATCCCACAACTCGCTCCACTTCGCGTCCAAGTCCGCCGCGGTGACGTTGTCCGGCGTTTCGGTGTAGACCCAATGCTGGAAACGATCCACCACGGCCATGTAGGGCAAGAAGAGCACGATCCCCTCAAGCTCTTGGACCAACGCGCGGCGTACGCCGGCCTCGTCATAGAAGCCGCCATACCTCTGCCCGAGGTAGGGTGCAGACAGCAGCTCCATCGACATCGACGCCACCTCGCAAAACTCCATCGGCCCGTTTTGGTTCCACAACAACGACTGGTGCTGAGATTCGATAAAGTGAAAGGCGTGGCCGCCCTCATGCAGCAGGGTCTGGATGTCGTCATGCGTGCCTACGGCGTTCATGAAGATGTAGGCGCGGCCGCTGACGGGAAAACTGGCGCAGTAGCCGCCGGGCGCTTTGTTCAAGCGCGAGGGCAGGTCGAGAAAGCCGTCGCGCAGCGCGGCAAAGTGCATGCCCAGGGCCGGGTCCACCTGGTTGAACATGCGCTGCACGCCATCTTCCAGTTCGGCGGCGTTGCTAAACGGCCGCAGCGGCTCACCCGCGGTATCCACCTCGGTGTCCCACGGCCGGACAGCCGGCTGCCCCAGTTGGGCGGCCGTACGTGCGTAGATCGCGGTGGCTAATGGCACCACCTCATGTTCAATGGCATCGTGAAACGTAAAGCAGTCCTGCGGCGTGTAGTCAAAGCGTCCGAGGGCCTGCCACATATAGTCCCGAAACGTGGAGAATCCGGCGTTGCGCGCCATCTGGCGACGCTTGGGCAGCATAGTCAGGTAAAGCTCGTTCAGCCGCGCGCGATCGGCCAGGAAACGATCCATCAGCAGGCGCCAGGCGCGCTCACGCTCGCCGCTGTCCTGGCTGCGCAGGTGTAGGCCGGCCTGCGGCAGGGTTTCGGTTTGCCCTTCCCACTCGATGGTCATCGCGCCCACGGCCTTGTCATACTCATTGCTGAGCTTGGTCAGTTCTGTTTCCAGCGGGATGTTTTCATTGCGAAAAATGCTGGCCTCGGTGCGAAAGCGCTTCAGCAGGATCTCGGTGTCCGCGCTGGGGACAAAATCGGTCAAGGCCAGGAACTTCTGCTTCAAGGCCTGGCCCGCCGTGGAGGATTTGGGCATGATTTCCTCGGCCAGGCGGTTGAAGCGCGCCTCGGCCGCGGCGTCGGCCGTGTTTTCAGACACCGCGCGGTAAATTTGGCCGGCGGCTTCATGGATGGCGGCCGTGAGGTCGCTCCACTCTTGCAGCCAGGCATGGGCATTGGCGGCGGTCAACTCGGCCGCCAGCAGATGATCCACCAACGGCTGGATGGTATTCCAGTCCAAAATATCAATGTGCGGGTATGACATGATTCAATCCTATCGTTATCGGAAGTTTTGTCGCCATGTTGGGTTCTGCTGCCACGTGGCGTTCGTGCGTTCTACTGGCTCTGTGTTAGAATAGGCGAACGATGGAAGCCAAGCAAACACCCAATCCCAATGCACTCAAGTTTCAACTTGAGCGTGTGCGCTGGACAGATCAACATTCGTTTCGCACGCCCGAGGCCGCCGCCGCGGAACCATTGGCTGCGGCGCTGTTTGCGCTGCCCGGCGTGACCAATGTGTTTTGGACGCGTGACTTTGTCACGGTCAACAAACGGCCCGATGTGACTTGGGACGCCTTGCAGCCACAGATTGAACAGGTTTTGCAGACGTTTCTCGGCGCCGGCTAGCGCGGCAAGCCGGTCAAGACCCTACCGTCGCTTCACGTCGCCGCAGGCGCGGCGCGTTCGATGCGGCGCGTTCAGCATGATAGGATGAACGCACCAGCGGGCCGCATTCCACCCAGGGGAAGCCGCGCGCCTCGGCCTCAGCCCGCAGCTGCGCAAATTCCTCCGGTGTGTAGTAGCGTTCGATCGGCAGATGAAAACGGCTCGGCTGCAGATACTGGCCAATCGTGAGGATGTCCACGTTGTGGGCGCGCAGGTCGTCCATCACTTGCAGCACCTCTTCCCAGCGTTCGCCCAGCCCCACCATCATGCCCGATTTGGTTAGCGCGCCGGCATCCATCACCTTCGCCTCCGCCAGCACATCCAGCGAGCGCGGATATTTGGCCTGCGGCCGCACGCGGCCGTAGAGGCGCGGCACGGTTTCCACGTTGTGGTTCAGGATTTCCGGCTGTTGACGCATCACCATCTGCAGCGCGTCCCTATTGCCCATGAAATCGGGGATCAGCACCTCAATTGTGGTCTGCGGCATGCGCTCGCGGATCAGGCGAATCGTCTCGGCAAAGATGCCGGCGCCGCCATCGGGCAGTTCATCGCGATTGACGGACGTGATGACCACGTACTTCAGATCCATCAGGCGCACCGAATCCGCCACGCGGCGCGGTTCGTCCAGATCTAGGCTCGCCGGTCGGCCGGTCTTGACGTGGCAGAACCCGCAGGAGCGGGTGCAGGTGTCGCCCAGCAGGAGAAAGGTGGCTGTGCCGGCATTCCAGCACTCGCCGATGTTCGGGCAACCGGCCTCTTCGCACACGGTATGCAGGGTCTTGCCGCGGAACAGGCCTTTCAGTTCATAGTATTTCGCACTGTCGGGCGCGCGCACGCGCAGCCAGTCTGGCCGACGACCTGGAGTCAGGTGTTCCTGGCGCCAGTCGTGGCGAGGCGGTTCCGGGTTCAATTCAATGGGCACAGATGGTGATTGAGTCATGATCTCCAGCACGTTATTTTATTAGCCTAAGCCGGGAAGTTTGCGGCGCCATTGTACAATCCAGAGCGCGAGATGTCAATCAAAAAGAAGCCGGAGGCCAGGTTCATCCTTTTTTGCCTCCGGCTTGCGCTGGTTTGTCTCGAGCATCGTGTTCGTGCCATCCTGCTACAGCGAACAAGGAACTCTCACACAGAGCCACAAAAACGCGGAGGAACCCGTGTGCGTCTCAGCGCCTCTGTGTCTTTGTGTGAGTCATCTGGGTTCGGCTTGTCCGGCGGGTCAGGTGGGGCGGAACTCGCCCTCGATGAAGTCGTCGTCGCTGCGGCCGCTGCCTGGGTTCGCGCCGCCGTCACCGCCTGCGCCATCGGTTGGCCCACTGCCTGCCTGGTGCATGTGGGTGCCAGCTTGCTGCCACGCCTGCATCAGTTCATCGCTGGCGCTGCGGATGCGGCCGGCATCCTGACCCTGCAAGGCCGAGCGCACCGCGGCCACCTTGCCTTCGAGTGTGGACTTATCCCCGGCCGGAAGGTTGTCGCCGCTGTCCTTGATGAATTTCTCCACCTGGTAGACGGCCGTGTCGGCTTGATTGCGCGCTTCGACCTCATCCTTGCGGCGTTGATCTTCGGCGCGGTGCAGATCGGCTTCCTTGACCATGCGGTCAATTTCATCCTTGCTCAGACCGCTGGAGGCCGTGATGCGAATCTGCTGCTCGCGGCCGGTCGCCTTGTCTTTCGCGGTCACGTGCAAAATGCCGTCCGCGTCGATGTCGAACGACACCTCGATTTGGGGCATTCCACGCGGCGCCGGCGGAATGCCATCCAGGATGAAGTTGCCCAACATCTTGTTATCAGCGGCCATCGGGCGCTCGCCCTGGAAAACCTTGATTTCAACGCTGGTCTGCATATCTGACGCTGTGGAGAAGATCTGGCTCTTCTTCGTGGGGATCGTGGAGTTGCGTTCGATCAACGCCGTCATCACGCCGCCCAACGTCTCGATGCCAAAGGTCAACGGCGTCACGTCGAGGAGCAGCACATCCTTCACCTCGCCCTTGAGCACGCCGGCCTGAATGGCTGCGCCTACCGCTACGACCTCATCGGGGTTGACGCCCCTGTGCGGGTCTTTGCCAAACAGCCGCCGCACAGCTTCCTGCACTGCCGGCATGCGCGTCATGCCGCCCACCAGGACGATTTCGTCAATATCCTTGACCGTCAGCTTCGCATCTTCCAAGGCGCGTTGCGCCGGCACGATGCTGCGCTCGATCAGGTCGCCGGTCAGCTGCTCCAGCTTGGCCCGCGACAGCGTCATCGTCAAGTGCTTGGGGCCGCTGGCATCGGCCGTGATGAAGGGCAGATTGATCTCGGTCTGCATCACAGTCGAAAGCTCGATCTTGGCTTTCTCGCCCGCTTCCTTGAGCCGCTGCAGCGCCATGCGATCCTGGCGCAGATCAATGCCCTGTTCCCGCTTGTACTCATCGGCGATCCAGTCCATCACGCGCTGGTCGAAGTCATCCCCGCCCAGGAAGGTGTCGCCGTTGGTCGAGAGCACCTCGAACACGCCGTCGCCCACATCCAGAATGGAGATGTCAAAGGTGCCGCCGCCCAGGTCATAAACGGCGATCTTCTCATCCTTCTTCTTGTCCAGGCCGTAGGCCAGGGAGGAAGCTGTTGGTTCATTGATAATACGCAAGACATTGAGACCAGCGATCTTGCCGGCGTCTTTGGTCGCCTGGCGCTGGCTGTCATTGAAGTAGGCCGGCACCGTGATAACGGCTTCGGTCACTGGTTCGCCCAGGTAGGCTTCGGCATCGGCCTTGAGCTTCTGCAAGATCATGGCCGAAACCTCCGGCGGCGAATACTCCTTGCCCCCCATGACCACCCACGCATCGCCGTTTTGCTTATCGGCAATTTTGTAGGGAAGCACCTGGCGCGCGCGCTGCACCTGCGGGTCGTTGAACTTGAGTCCCATGAGGCGCTTGACCGAAAAGATCGTGTTGTCTTGATTGGTAATCGCCTGGCGCCGGGCCACCT
>JBGAVB010000189.1:0-5611 GCA_044228345.1 Anaerolineae bacterium
GGTGCGGGCGGCGGTGCGCGCAGCAGAAGCAATGAGAGCAGGCGCTTGACGACCTGGCATCACCCTGTGCGGTTGGGCCAATTCTGACGAAAGGGGCTGCCAAGATGGCAGCGCTCCCAGAGACGACCTGGCATCACCCACTGCAGTGCCGTTGGTCCAATTCTGACCTTTGACAGAAATGGGTTTGCCGGTTATTATTTGTTTGTGCCCTTCCTCGTTTTCAACATCGCTGCCATTGCACAAACACCGACTTACCAGGAGGCGAAACATAATGAAACACCCAATGTCAATTGACCATTTTCACACGATGATGGCATCATCGCAACCCAATACCCCGCTGATAGCCGCACTGCGCCAGGTAAAGAGAGTCAAGGGACCCCAACGAATCGCACTGCACACCGGTAATTCCCAAAGCCCCAACTTCGTATGGACTGGATGGAACCTCTAAACCTTCCTGGCCGGCCCTGCCGCCTGACATGACAGACAGCTTGATGTGTTAATTCATAGCGTGTGGGACTCTCCCGCACGCTATAGCTTTCTAGCCCGGTTACTGCCCCTAGATCATCACAGTCTGAGGAAGCCACATGACTAACGATGACATTACCGCGTTGTTGTTGGCCATTCCGGAGATTTTCGCGTGGCCGCAAATGGCGAGCATTTTGACGCGCACGGCCGGCAAGGTGCGTATGGACTGGTTGTTGCCCGTATTTGGGTGTCAGGCCGTGGGCGGCGCGGAGCGTGATGCGCTGCCGGGTGTGGCGGCCATGGCCTGTTCACAAATCAGCATCATTTTGGCCGATGATCTGCTGGACGAGGACCCGCGCGGTGAGCATCATCGGATCGGCGTTGGCCTTTCAAGCCGCAGCCTTGCGCGTGATTGATCAGGCGCCGATGCCTGCTCCCCAACGCACCGCGGTGCAAGGTCGCCTGGCATTCCTGGCGCTGAAGACAGCCTACGGGCAGTGGCTCGACGTGCAAAACCTGACCGGCGAAGATGACTACTGGAAAGTCGTCGAAGCCAAAAGCACGCCTTTCTATGGCGTGGCTTTGCAGGTGGGGGCGCTGCTGGGCGGCGCCGGCGCCGAACTTGCGGCTGAAATCTATGCGATTGGCGTGCAGTTGGGTGAGATTGTCCAGTTGTTTGACGATCTCGAAGACGCGCTGCAAGACCCTGCCTCACCAGATTGGACGCAGGGACGCAATAACCTCCTCATCCTCTATGCCCGCACCGCAGCGCATGAGCAGCGCGACGCGTTCATCGCGCGGCTTTCCCGCCTGGCCGAACCAGGCGTTTTGCAGGAGGCGCAGCAAATCCTCATTGACAGCGGCGCGGTGAGTTATGCGATCTACCAGGCCGTCACGCGCTTTCAGGCCGCGCGACAGCGCCTGGACAGTCTCGGACTGGCCGATCCGGAGCCAATTCGGCGCGCGCTGATGGATCAAATAGCGCCTCTCAAGACCTTGTTTCAACAGCTTGGCCTTGAAGCTCCTCCCGAATTGAACATCTAGGAAGCGATGCATGAACCGAGGCTCTGAAGCGCTCGCACCGGATGCAGCCCGCAAGGATCCTCCAACCCGCGGAAACCAACGCGCAGCCGCCAGGCGGCTTGATGGCGCCTTGTCCATCGTGGCCTTGACCATTCTGCTGGTCTGCGTGTTCTACGCGTTTTCCTATCCGCTGCTTGGTCATTATCCGGGTATGAGCCTCACGTATGACTGGGAAGTGCTGGATACCGACGGCTGTGATCCAGCGCTTGCCTGGTGTCGCGCCAATAACGGGCAGATGTTGCGCGGCGACCATTTGCTGCAAATTGGCGACCTGACATACGCCGCGTACGTCGAAGATCGCACAGCCGTGCCATTTGGGGCTTTTACTCCAGGCAGCCATGTGCCTATCATCCTACAACGAAATGGCCAGGTAAGGCAGGTTCAGTGGGTCATGCCTGACTCCACGAGTCCGGCCTGGAACATGGCGTTCTTCAATCTACTGTTCATACTTCCATTTTGGTTAGCCGGCTCCATCATCTCGCTCTTTCTGCGGCCGCGCGATAGACGCTGGGTATTGCTGGTGCTTTCCAACTATCTGATTACCATCTGGTTGGCGGCCGGATTCACCTCCAACACACACCTGGGAGGCTCGGCCTATGTCGTACGCATCGCCGGATGGCTCATGGCGCCGGTCTTTCTCCATCTCCATTTGGGTGTGCCGGATCCGCTCCCGCGCCTCAGTTCTCGTCTTTCACTGCTGCCAGTCTATCTCGTCTTCATCGCGATGGCTCTGAGCGAACTGTGGTCGCTGCCGCCTGCACGGGCCTATGTCGCGAGCGACGCTTTGGCGATTTCGGCGAGTCTCGGCCTCATCAGCTACCGCCTTTGGCGCCCCATGTCCACATCCGATCGTCTTGCGGCGCGCCTCATGCTGGCCGGCATCATCCTGGCGTTTGCCCCAGGTCTCTTCCTTTGGGTCATTCCCATCTTGATCGGTTTCGAGCTTCCGATTGTCAACGCCGCGGTCTTTGCGACATTGGCTTTGCCAGCATTGCCGCTCTTCTATTCCTACGCCGCGTACAAACACCGCTTGGGCACCCTGGAGTTTCGCGCCAACCGTTTGTTAAGCGTCTATGCTTTCATTTCACTCTATGGCACGGCGTTCTTCTTCGTTCTTTCACTGCTCGGACGCTGGCTGCAGCTCAGCACGCATGCGATCCTGGCGTATCTCATTTGCTCGGCGTTTTTCGTCGCCATCGCCCTTGCGCTGCGTCAACGCTTTGTGCGTATCATTGATCGCCTTGCCTACGGCGCTGAACACAACCCCGACGAATTGATCCGCGCCTTCGCCAACCGTATTCCCCAGGCCGTGACGCGCGATGATCTCGTGGCCTTGCTGGCGCGCGAAATCATGCCCAGCCTGCTGATCCGGCAATCGGCGCTGATCGTGATTCCATCTGATCTACCACACGGATCAGCCGGGGTGACGGTAGACGCCGTCTACGTAGAGAACGCCGCTATGCCTCCAAGCTGGCCGGCGTCGGCGCTGCACGATCTGCTGGCTGCCGCCGGACGTTACCGCCCATACGAGAGACGCGCCCCTCATCCAACGCTCGATTGGCCGCGACTGGCGATTGCCTTCTCGGTGGGCAAAGGGGCATGCGGTATCTGGCTGCTGGGCGAAAGGCATCCTGACGATTTTTATCCACAGAAGGACATTGACCTTTTGACTACCCTGGGCAACCAGGTAGGAGTGACCCTCTACACGGCTGGCTTACTCCTGGAAAGCCGGCGTTTTGCCCAGGACTTGAAGGCGCTGCACGTGGTCAGCAGCATGGTGGCCAGCACGCTGCAGCCGCAGGAGGTCTACAAGCGTACGGTGGAGACCCTGGCGCAGGTCTTTGGCTACAGCTTCGTCAGTATCTACCGCGTCGAGGATGAGCGCCTACTTCTGCAGTCCCAGGTCGGATACGACCCGGCCACGCTGATTTGGGATTTGCCGCTGACGACTGGAGTCATGGCGCGCGCCGTACGCACGCGCCAGGCCCAGTTTGTGCCGGATGCCAGTATGGATGTTGATTTTCAGCGTGAGCTGCCAACGCTTGTTTCGGAGGTGGCTGTTCCCGTGCAAAATGCGGAGCACGTGCTGGGCGTCATCAATGTCGAGTCGGCTGTGCCCGGACAACTCACGGCCAATGATCTTGACTTGCTCTTGATTCTGGCGAACCAACTGGCGATTGCCATTACCAACGCCAGCCTGTTCGACACCGTGACACGGCAGTTACATCAATTGGAGGCGCTGCGTGAGATTAGCCTCCACATGGCCAGTAGTCTCGAACTGAACCAGGTCCTGGATACGATCACGGCGGCGGCTATGGACCTCATGCGGCCCGGCAATATCCATATCTTTCTCTACGATCAGGTCAATGACCGGTTCACCTTTGGCCGCGCGCTGTGGCACGATGGCCGCCGCACCCCGGTGACCACGACGCTGCGGCCGCATGGCCTCAGTTACCAGGTAGTGCACAGCGCCGCACCGGTGGTCGTCAGCCACGCGGATCAACACCCCCTGTATGCCGATTGGCCTGACCGCAACACCGTTCCCCATGCTATTGCCGGCATCCCGTTGATGCGGGCTGGCCGCGTGCTTGGTGTCTTCACGATCGCTTTTTTCGATCGCCACACCATTTCTGTACAAGATCAGCAGCTGCTAACCATGCTCGCGGATCAGGCCGCCGTAACCGTGGACAACGCCCAGCTCCACGCCGTCGCCTTACGCCGCGTACGCGCCCTCGAGTCTTTGCGTCAGGTTGAACTGGCATTGACCAGTAATTTGAATCTGGACCAACTCCTGCGGACGATTGTCGCTCAAGCGATTACGCTTGTAGACGCACAGGGCGCCGCGCTCTACATCTACCTGCCTGATATAGATCAGCTTGAACTGCGCGTTTCGCAGCAGCCGCCGTCCTGGCAGCACGACTATACGGGGGCGCGCATGCGACGTGGCGATGGCCTGGTAGGCCTCGTGCTGGCGCGCAACGAAACCATCATAACGAATGACTATCATGCTGGCTTTTCCAGTGAGGGCTTTACCGAAACCGCGCTCAGCTCGGTTCTCGGTGTACCACTGACCTGGGGCAGCGAGATTTTGGGCGTCCTCGCGATCTACCACGCGGAACCCGGCCGCGTGTTCAATCCAGATGATCAACGTGTGGTCGGGCTTCTATCAGGTCAGGTCGCCGTGGCGATCGTCAACGCCCGTTTGTATGAAGATGCCCGCGCGCGCGCAGAAAAACTGGCCGTGGCTTACGATGATCTTAAGCAGCTCGATCGGTTGAAAGACGAGTTCGTGCAGACGGTTTCGCATGAGCTGCGCACGCCGCTGACCTTTGTGTGCGGCTATGTGGATCTGCTGCTGGAAAATGCCCTGGGGGACCTGAGCGCGCAGCAGCGAGAAGCCCTCACCATTGTCGCCGACCGCGCCGCGGCCATGGTGCACCAGGTAAACGACATCATCAATTTGCAGCAGATGGAGCTGCATTCACACGCCTATAGTCCCATAGATCTGGGCAGTCTGGCGCAGGCCTGCGGCCAAGGCGCACGCGTCACGGCGCTGCGAAAGGGCATCGCGGTAGAGGTCAAGAGTCCTCCGAATCTGCCGCCAGTTTTGGGAGATCCCAACCGCCTGGGCGAAGTGCTCGACAACCTGCTGGACAATGCCATCAAGTTCAGCCCAAACGGGGGCGCGATCCAGATCCGAGTCGAGCAGGCGCAGGCTCGCTTTCGAGAAACGGACCCACAACCGCAGGCCGGGATCAAGGTGATCGTGACTGACACCGGCATCGGCATTGCCGAAAATCAGTTGAGCCGCATCTGGGATCGGTTCTATCAGGTAGATGGCACTCAGCCGCGCCGTTTGGGGGGCGCGGGCCTGGGACTGGCGATCGTCAAGCGGATCATCGAGGCGCACGGCGGGTTGATCGGCGTCGAGAGTGAACTGGACGGCGGGAGTTCATTCTGGTTCATGCTGCCCGCCTGGCATGGCGCACAGGATGTACATTCGAACGACATGCCCCCGGCGCGTTGATGGTCTGTTAGCGCCAATTTCCCCATTAAGGCCAGT
>JBGAVB010000018.1:0-14709 GCA_044228345.1 Anaerolineae bacterium
TGCAAGGCCCTTCGGGCCTATTCCGCAGCCCCATCGGGGCTTCCATCTCGTAGCCGGACGGCTTCTAGCCTCCGGCGGCGTTGGGCCTATGCCGCAGCCCCATCGGGGCTTCCACCTCGTAACCGAACGGCTTCTCACCTCCGGCGGCCTGAGACCTGCCAGCGCGTTCAATTCCAATCGCGGCTGGTGTCAGGGGCGGCCGGCGCGCCGTATGGTTTCACGATCATCGTCGGCCTTTCGCTGCGATGAAGCACTTCCAGGCGTCCCAGTTCCATCCATTCATGGCTCAAGTGGTCAAGGGCTAACAACAGATCTGCATCCTGGACAACGCCAGGGCCATGGCCGTTCGTGTTGTGGTGCGCCAGGCGCTGGCGCACCTCCAGATCGCGGTGCAGCACCCGGTGCAGTTTACGATAAAACGGCGACTGATAGGAGCCTTGAAACATCATCGCCAGGTCGTTGCTGTCCACCCAATTGGTCTTCTCCCCCAACTGCTCCTTGACCATGTCATGAAACTTGGTGCCGGGCAGCGGGTAGCTGACGCTGACGCCAATGTTATCGGGCAGCGTTTCGCGCACCAATTGCACTGTCGCCATAATGTCCTCGAAGGTTTCGCCTGGGTAGCCAAACTGGATGAAGAAGCAGGCCTTGATGCCGGCGTGCTTCAGGCGCGCGCGCGCGAGCTTGATTTGGGCGACCTGCGTGCCCTTATCCATCGCATCGAGCACCTTCTGGCTGCCGCTCTCGGCCCCCATCCACACCTCCACGCAGCCGGCCTGCTTCAGCCCCGCGACGGCGTCGTCGGTCATCAGGTCCACGCGCGATTGAATCATGAAGGGAATGGCCGCATCGCGGGCCGCCACCTCACGCCCCAACTCGGCCACCCAGGCCGGCCGCAGGCCAAAGATGTCGTCCGCAAACCAGAGGTGGTCTGGGCGCAGATGCTGCTTGATCCAGGCCATCTCGGACGCCACGTTGGCCGGCGAGCGCATGGCGTAACGCTGGCCCCAAATGGGCTTCGCGCACCAATTGCAGTGAAAAGGGCAGCCGCGCGTGCTGACCATGTTAAGGCTGAAAAAACCGTGCGCCTGTGTCCAGGCCTCCCGGTAACGCTCGACGTCGAGCAAATCCCAGGCTGGAAACGGAAACTGGTCGGGCACGCGCTCAGGATCGCGTTTGGCCGTGCGCAGCAATCCCCCTGGCGCGTGCGCGTCGGGCAGAACCAGGCCCGCGATTTGATCCAGCGGCGCCGGTCGCCGGCCGCTCAGCGCATCGAGCAGTTCGCGCAACGTGTGGTCTGGCTCGCCAACCATGACGACCTGCGTGCCGTGACGCAGATAGATCTCCGGGTGATCGGTGACGTCGGACCCGGAAGCGATGACGGTAGCGCCGCGCGCGTGCGCGGTCTGGCTCATGTGGCAAGCCGCCTCGCGCATGCGCGTGAGGCACATCTTGCTGAGAAAGTTGAAGTTGTCTTCATACAAAACCACGAAACGCGGCTGGTGCGCGGCGAAGACAGCCTCGAATTCGTGCTCACCCTCTGCCAGCATGGCGTCAAACAGCGCCACGGAATAGCCCACGCTGCGTAGATAACTGGCCGCGTACAAGGTCGCCAACGGCGGGTAAGGTCGCATCTTCTCAACCTGCTTCGCGTCGTATTTGAGAAAATAGGAATGGGCTAATAAGACATCAAGCATGTCGCTTCTCTCCGCCTCAAACGGGTATTGACCAGGGCCGCTGCGCAATCACCAGTGGACTTCTTGCATCCAAAAACAAGAAGAATCATACAGAGTTCGCAAAGGCATTTCTTCATTGGCGGTCCTGCACCTTTGCGTGAGCAATTTGGCGCCAGATTATCCGGGTTAGGGAGTCAGCATAGGGAGTCGGCAAAGTGAGTCGGCAAATGAAGCCAGACAAAGGAGCGCCTATGATAGGAGTTTTGTTGATCGTTGTCAAGTTGGCAATAAAGTCAATGAGCATTAGAAAAATTCGGCTCAGCGGCTTGCCGACGACCAGCGGGCGTTGCAAACTGGATCAGGAGAGGGATACCTGAGAACCAAGTTGCCAACCCGTGGCGAGTTGGCAACTTGGATTTTACTTCTGCTTGCGTGGGGTAGGGTCGCCGATGATCCCGGCATGGATGAAGTGATCCATGGGGATGAGGAAGAGCAGGCCGATGAAGAACGTAGTGCCGATCAGGAATCCGGCGCCAAAGCGTTCGGCCGGAATCCCCAGCAAAGCAATGATCAGGTAGGCAGCAATCAGGCCGGCAACCATCGAGCCAGCCCACACAGCAACTTTTTTGCTCATAAATCCTTCTGTCCTCCTTGAATCGCGTCGAGTTGGCCGCCCGACACGCAATGATGGGGGAAAATCGGTGTTGGCTCAGGGTGCAATGCCTGGCTCATGCCAGGCGGCGTGCAGCAGCGCCGGCAACACCTGACCGGCCGGCCCCGACAAGACATAAGTGGCATGTTCTGTCAAAGCCGTTGCAGATGGGTTCACTTCCACCGTGATTGCCCCGTGCTCCAGGGCCTCGTAAGGCAGGGAGGCTGCCGGCTGCACCACGGCCGATGTGCCAACGCTCAGAAAAACGTCGCAATCGCGTGCTGCGTCCAGCGCCGCCTGCAGCCGCAGAGGCGGCAAGCTCTCCCCAAACCAAACGACATCTGGTCGCAGCAGGGCCTGGCACTGTGGGCAGCGTGGGGGCACATCCTCAGTCTCCGCCCACGAGGTCACAACCTGGTGATCGCGCGAGCAGATCACGCGGTGTAGATTGCCGTGCAGTTCGATGACATCCGTGCTGCCCGCGCGTTGGTGCAGGCCGTCCACATTCTGCGTGATGAGGGTCAAGCGCGGCGCCAGATTTTCCAGGGCCGCCAGCGCGCGATGCGCGGCGTTTGGCTGCGCCGCGGCCGCCAGGCGGCGGCGCCAGTCATACCACTGCCACACAAGCGCGGGGTGGCGCCGAAAAGCCTCCGGCGTCGCCAGGTCTTCGGGGTTGTATTGGCTCCAAAGGCCGGTCTGCGCTTCGCGAAAGGTGGGCACGCCGCTTTCAGCCGAAACGCCGGCGCCTGTCAACACCGCCACATGTTGGGCGGTGCGCAGTGCGTGAATTAACCCCAGGGGCACATTCAGTGAAATCGTGTGCATCGTGTCGTTCAACCATTGCGCAAGCAGGGTTTGCGCCCATGTGCAGTCCGTCTTGGTATGGTTATTTTACTCTGAGACGGTTTATTGAGCAACCCGCGGCCCTGTGGTAAAATTGGGCCTGGAGCAAATCGCTTAGAATCAACCTGCTGCGGATGAGGCGCGCCCGCGCGCCCGTCCCCAAGCCAATCACTGGTGCAACCATGGCTGAGAACATTCTTGTCTGCGTCGCCTGGCCCTACGTCAATGGGCTGCAACATATCGGGCACATTGCCGGCGCCTATCTGCCGCCGGACATCTTCGCGCGCTATCATCGCCTGCGGGGCAACAACGTCCTCATGGTCTCTGGCTCCGACACGCATGGGACGCCTATTACCGTGCGCGCCGACCAGGAGAAGGTAACGCCGACGGAGATCGTCGAACGCTTCCATCCCCTGATGATCCAAAGCTATCTCAAGCTCGGATTGACGTTCGACCTGTTTACCCACACCGACACAGCCAATCATTGGGCCGTGACCCAGGACATGTTCCTGACTCATCTGCACAAAGGGTACATTTACCGCGACACGCAGAAGCAGATCTACAGCCTGACCGACCAGCGCTGGCTGCCGGATCGTTACGTGGAAGGCACCTGCCCGGTGTGCGGGTACACGGAGGCGCGCGGCGATCAGTGCGACAACTGCGGCAGCACCTATGACGCAACGGAGCTGCAGAATCCGCGCAGCAAGATCAGCGGCAGCACCGACCTGGAGGCGCGCGATACCGAGCACTTCTTCCTGGACCTGGCGCAGCTCAACCCCGCGCTGGAAGCCTGGATCAACGATGGGCGCAAGGCCCACTGGCGCGCAAGCGTCTTCAACTTCAGCAAGGCGCAGATCGAGAGCCATGAGCTGCGCGGCCGGCCGATCACGCGCGATATTGATTGGGGCGTGACGATCCCGGCGCCAGGGTTTGACGACAAGCGCATTTACGTCTGGTACGATGCGGTGATCGGCTATCTGTCCGCGACGAAGGAATGGGCGCAGATCAGCGGGCAGCCCGAAGCCTGGCGCGCCTGGTGGGACGCGGACGCGGATGTGCGCATCTACAACTTTATCGGCAAGGACAACATCCCCTTTCACACGATCATCTGGCCGGCCATGCTGCTGGGCTACGGTGGTTTGGGGACGCCGTACGATGTGCCGGCGAACGAGTACCTGACGATGTCGGGCAGCAAGTTCAGCAAGAGCCGCGGCCGCGTCATCGCCATTCTCGATGTGCTAGAACGGTATGATCCTGATCCGTGGCGCTATGTGCTGACCGCGATGGCGCCAGAGACCAATGACAGCGATTTTACCTGGGAAGAGTTCGTGGCCAAGGTCAACAACGAACTGCTGGCCAACTGGGGCAACCTGGTCAACCGCATGCTTGGCTTTGCCTACAAGCGCTTCGAGCAGCGCGTGCCGGCGCCTGCGGCCCTGGACGCCAGCGATGAAGCACTGCTCGCCACGGTGCGCGGCGGCTTCGAGTCGGTGAGCCATCTGTACGCGGCGTGTAAGTTCAAAGCCGCGCTGGCCGAAACGCAGCGCCTGTCGCAGGAGGTCAACCGCTACCTCAACGACAAGGAGCCGTGGAAAGCGATCAAGACCGACGCCCAGGGCGCAGCGACCAGCGTTTACGTAGCCTTGCAGGCGATTGACTGGCTGAAGACGCTCTACAGTCCCGTGCTGCCGCACACGTCGCAGTTGGTGCACGAGTACCTGGGTTACGATGGGCAGTTGTTTGGCCGTCAGGTCACCGAAACGGTCACCGACGCTCGCGGCGCGCACCAGGTGCTGCGTTACGACGCCAGCGCTGCGAGTGGGCGCTGGGAACCGGGCAGCCTGCCGGTTGGGCAGTCCTTGCGCGAACCGGCGCCGCTGTACAAGAAACTCGACGAGAGCGTGGTGGCAAGCGAAACTGGGATGTAAGCGGCCCATGCGCGGGGCGCACAGCCCTGGGTGGGAACAAGCAACCCGCGGCCTATTCTCAGGTCAAGGCAAAACCGGCGCCAGCAGGGTGACAACCAGGGCTACCGCGGCCAGGCCAAGCGCCGCGCCGATCAGCCAACTGTTCGCCTGCACCGCCTGCTCCCACGCGGCCAGGGAATCGGTGCGCAGAATAGTCGAGTGAAAGACGGGGTCGAACAGGGCGCGGCGCACCTCGGCTACCGAAGGTGGCCGGTCGTTGGGGTGCATCGCCATGCAGCGCATGATCGCTTGTTCCGTGGTGGTAGACACGGCCGGGTTGAGGCTGCGCACCGGCACCAAGCTGCCGGGCTTGAGGAAACGCTGCTTGGCATCCGCCGGCGGCTGACCAGTCAGCAGGTGGTAGAGTGTGGCGCCGATGGCGTAGATGTCCGAACGCACGTCGGTATAGCCCGTGTCGCCGCCGTACTGTTCCAACGGCGTGTACTGCACCGTGCCTCGTCCCTGTACGACCGTCACCGTGCGGCTGTCATCGGCCAGGAGCAGCTTGACCAGGCCAAAATCCACCAGCTTGATGGCGCCGCGCGGCGTCAGTTTGATGTTGGACGGCTTGATGTCACGGTGCAAGACCGGCGGATCCTGGCTGTGCAGATGCTCCAGAGCGTCGAGCAATTGGCCCATCCAGCCCAGCACCTGTTCTTCGCTGAGAAAGCGATCCTGGCGGCGGGCTTCCTTGACCAGGTCGTGCAGGTCACGCCCTGGCACGAAATCCATCACCAGGTATTCACGGCCGCGTGTGGTAAAATAGTCGGAGACTTTGGGTAGATTGGGATGATCGAGACTGGCCAGGGTGCTGGCTTCGCGGTAGAACTGCTCAGAGGCTTGCTCAAAGAGGTCGTCGCCTTGATCTGGCACCACTTCCTTGACCGCGCACAAGCGGCCCTTTAGGCGCATGTCTTCGGCTTTGTAAACCGCGCCCATGCCGCCTTGCCCGACCAGTTCGATCACTTTGTAGCGGCTGTAGAGTATCGTACCGTTTGCTAGTGTTTTGCTCATAGATCGTCGTCGGGCGACAGCCCGACTTGCACGTGTGCTTGACTGCACGGAGTATACCATTGCTATGCCGAACCGCGAAAACGCGATGCTCATTCTCCAGCGCGGAAACCAAACCGGACGCAGCTATCCGCTTGACCAACCAGAGCTGGTAATTGGCCGCAGCCCTGACTGTGACATCTTCCTGGATGATCGCCAGGTATCACGACGTCACGCGCGTGTCTTTCGCGAGGGTGATCGGTTCATGGTAGAAGACTTAGGCAGTAAGAACAGCACCCATCTTAACGGCCGCGACCTGGAAGGCGTTACCCCGCTGCAAGATGGCGATGAAATCCAGATTGCCCTGCGCTTCAAGCTGGCCTTTGTGGATGCGGAACAGACCGCGCCTCTTGTGTTCGACCAACCGCCCCTCGCGCCGGTGCTGCATCTGGAGCCAGACACGCGTCAGGTGTTGGTGGGCGAACGCCCGCTCAATCCCCCGCTGTCCCTGCCCCAATACCGGCTTTTGGAGCTGCTGCTGCAAGCAGCCGGCGGCGTCGTCAGCCGCGAAGAAGTGATTCATTATGTCTGGCCGGAAGATGCCGAAGAGGGCATCTCCGAACAAGCCATTGACGCGCTCGTACGCCGTCTGCGCGAGCGCCTGGCTGAACTCGATCCAGGACACGCCTACGTGCTCACGGTGCGCGGACATGGCTTCCGCTTCCAAAACCGGGAAGCTGCCGGCGACCCACTGCGCCCGGCCAACGTCAAGCCATGACCAACGCGCCGCTCAGCCTCTACCTCCACATCCCCTTCTGCGCGCGCAAGTGCCCCTATTGCGATTTCAACACCTACGCCGGGCTGCAGGCGCTCTTCGAGCCGTTGAGCCTGGCCCTGGCCCGCGAAATCATAGCCGCCGGCGCCGCGCGTGCGCGCCCGCCCGTGCACACAGTCTTCCTGGGCGGCGGTACGCCGACGGTGCTCAGCGCGGCGCAGCTGGCGCGCCTGCTCGACGCCTGCGCGCAGGCATTTACGATTCTGCCGGGCGCTGAGATCACCAGCGAGGCCAACCCTGGCACGGTGGATCGGCCGCGCTTTGCCGACCTGGTCAGCCTGGGGGTCAACCGCCTGAGCATGGGCGTGCAGAGCTTCGATGCCGATGAACTGGCCTTCCTGGGCCGCATCCACAGCGCAGAGGATGCCGAGATCGCCTTTGCCAGCGCGCGCGCGGCTGGCTTCCGCAACATTAGCCTGGATTTCATCTTTGGCCTGCCGCAGCAGCAGCCGGCCGCCTGGGAACGGACGTTGGCCCGCGCGCTGGCGTTAGCGCCAGAGCACCTTTCCCTCTACAGCCTGATCGTGGAGGATGGGACGCCGCTCGCGGATTGGGTCCACAGCGGACGGACGCCCGCGCCCGACGAAGACCTGGCGGCCGACCTGTACGAGATGGCGCAGGCCCGCCTGGCGGCCGCAGGCTATCAGCAGTATGAGATTTCCAACTGGGCGCGGCGCCATCCCATAGGCGACAACTTTCAGAGCCAGCACAACTTGACCTATTGGCGCAACCGCGATTACCTGGGCTTTGGGCCTGGCGCGTTTTCAGGCGAGCAGGGCCGCCGCTGGTCTAACCTGCGCAGCCCGGCCGAGTACATTCGCCGCATCAACACCGGCCAGCCGGTGCTTGATTGGGAGGAACAAGCCGCGCCCGCCCTGGCCATGGGCGAGACCATGATGGTGGGGCTGCGCCTGCTGGACGAAGGGGTCAACCGCGCGGCATTTCGCGCGCGCTTTGGCCTGGATGTCGCCGAGGCATATCCTGACATCGTAGCGGAGCTGACGGCGCGGGGGTTGATCGAAGTCACACCCGATTGTGTCCGCCTGACCCCCGCCGCCGTCTTGATTGGCAACCGGGTCTTTGCCCGTTTCTTACCAGGTTGACCTGGACACTTTGTGTGAGCCATCCAGTTTAGGAGACATCATGGATAGTCAACTGTTGAAAGAGCGCCTGGCCGGCGCGTTTGTGGCCCTCATCACCCCCTTCACCGCCGCGGACGACGTGGATCATGTCGCCCTGGGCCATAACGCGGCCTGGATGCTGGCCCGCGGCCTGGATGGCATCCTCCTGCTCGGCTCCACCGGCGAGCAAGTCCACCTGAGTGAGTTCGAGCGCGCGCTGGTGCTCGATGTGGGGCGGCAGCACATACCGGCCGACCGGGTCATGATCGCAGGCACTGGCCTCTCTGGCACGCGGCAAACCATCGAAGAGACGAAACAGGCTGGCCGCGCCGGCGCCGACGTCGCCCTGGTCGTGACGCCCAGCTACTACCAGAAAGCCATGAATGCGGCCAACCTGACCAATCACTACCGCGCGGTGGCTGACGCCAGCCCTATCCCGATCATGCTCTACAGCGTGCCGCCCATCATCAACGTGACCCTGCCCGCGGAAGCGGTGGCCGCCCTGGTCGGACACCCCAACATCATCGGCATGAAGAACAGCGGCGGCGATCCGCAGGTGGCCGGCCTCTACCGTGAGGCCGCGGCCGGCCACGACTTCATCCTCCTCGGCGGTTCCGCGCACGCCGCGCCCGGTTTTCTGTTGACCGGCCTGGTGGATGGGGTGATTCTGGCGGCGGCGAATGTGCTGCCCGAAGCCGCAGCCGCCCTGGTGCAAGCGGCCCGCGCCGGCGACATCGCCGCTGTGCGCCGCGCCGGCGAACTGCTGCGCCGCGTCAGCGAAACCGTCGGCCGTCACGGCATCGCCGGCTGGAAGGTCGGCCTGGCCGCACGCGGTCAGATAGGTGGGCCGGCGCGTTTGCCGCTGCGCAATCTCAACGACAGCGAGCGCCAGCAGGTTGCGACCTGGACAAACGAGTTGGTCGCGGCCCTGAAGGTCCGGCCAGGAGGCCGGACCGCATCGTCACCGTAGGTCCGGCCTTCCGGTCGAACGGCGTTATCGAACAGGGGTTGCCTCCATTGGGACAGCGTCGGGCGGCGCTGCTTCCAGAAATGTGAATGACTTCTGGGCAGCCTGCCACACCGCGTCAATATCGGGGCGTGCTTTCGCCATGCCGTTATTCATTGGAAATAATACAAAATGGTAGATTCTGTTGGCATGAACTACAAAAGCTTGCCATGTCAACGCAGCCTCACCCTGCACATCTTTTAGCAGTTCGGCAGGCTCCCCACCGATCGTGATGGTTTCACGTACTATGGACGGCGTCTGGCCCTGATGAGGCCCGGGTGACTGCAAGAATTCATCTACGACTTGCGTCACCGTGCGTCCAAGCGCCAGACCTGGTTCTGTTATCGAAAGCGCTCCTCTCAAAGGGTCAAGAGGATACTCATCGAGTGGTGGGCCGTAAAAGACCACGTGATCACCCGGCACGACATCACCAACCGTGAAACGTGCTGGATACAGGAGGCAGTACTGGCCGACCGGATCGAAATACGTCTTGAGTGCCACATCACCAGACGCACACCCCAGGGCTGGTCTGCGCGTGGGTACCTCGGCCGGGATTGTGCCAGTTGCGGCCAATGCAGCCTGGGTCGCGGTCGGCATCGCATGCGTTGTGGTCTCATTCGGCGCAGCACCAGGCGGTATGTCGGCGCAGGCCGCCAACACAATCATCGCCAGCAATCCAATCAGTACTTTGCGTGGTATACGCACTGCAGCCCCCTATCTAGCAACGAGAATCCGCCCTCATAGAGTGCTTGGTCGGACCCCTCATCGCCCCATCGTCCCACAGATGGCGTTACCGCTTGGGTAATAGCCATTGGGAACAAAGCCTGTGATTCCAGTTAAATTGACGGGTTGTGAGTTGTCAACGTTGGTTCCACCAAACTGAACATGAAAATGCAAATGAGGTAGTGTCTCGCTCGGTCCGGTGTTGCCTGAGTTGCCGACATAGGCCCCGCGAACGAGTCCGGCCCCCACATATGCCAACCCACTTATCGCGGATAGGTGCGCATAGTAGGAGCTATAGTTATCAGACCGGTTGAGCTTGACAAGATTGCCAAAGCCCGAGTAGTCCCAGCCGGCGATTGCGACTGTACCAGCCTCGGCAGCATACACTCCTGTACCAATGGGAGTCGAAATATCAGCTGCGTAGTTTTCACCCTGATGTTGTGCATGTGCAGGTGAACCACATTTGACGGAGTAGGGGTTGCCGTTTTGTTTCAGTACCGGAGACCACCAATTCGACCCAAGCACCAGAGGGCGGAAGACCATTGACGCCTTTCCAGAGACTTTGGGGGTTCTGCTTTCGCTAGCAACGTCAGGCATTTGTGATTCTGGCGCGGGAAGGATGCCTGGCTGGAATTCCTCACCGTAGATTTCGAGCAGCGAACGAGGCGCTTTACCACCAAACTTCAATGAAGTGACCATATGACTGTAAGTCCTGGCATCCTGCAGCGTGGCTGAATCGCCGAAGTCGGCCCACACGAACCATACTACTCTCCCCTGTCGGATGTTAGTATACTGGTATTCCGTGAGTGGTGATGTGCCGCGCACATAGGTTGCATCCGACGCGCTGATCTTCAAGTTCTTTTTTACTGATGTCTTGATATTATCAGATGAAAACTGCGTGGGATAGGATTCTGTCCACTCGGCCAGGTCAACTTCAGGAGTGATTTCATAGAGATATTGCCCGATCACAATTTGATGATGCAGCGTTTCTGTCTCAGTCGGGGTCTCGCTTGAGAATACCAGAACCTCACTGACTAAATCAAGAGCATCGGTTCTTGGCTGGACAATCCAATCGGCTGGATACTGGATTGTGAAGTCAAAGCGCGGATCAGTGTAGGTCTCCCACTGTGTGGAATCGAGGGCACTTGCATTGACAAACGTGGGATCGTGGAGATTAGTTCCAGGGTCGCCTACTGCCGCCAAGGCGGCACTCGTCGCGTTGAATAACAGCAGCACGATCAGGACCAGAGCGACATTACGGGACCATTTGTAATTCATAGCGAACCTCCGAACTACGATACTCGTCGGATTCTCCGACGGCGCTTAGATCGTACCACGAGGGGGGGGGGGCTTGTCAAGTCCAGGTGGCCGCCCACAGCGATTCTATAGGTGAGATCAGCCAAAACGTGGTAGAATGACCCCAATAACCCTGCAGGCCAGTCTGGATGAAATTGACGTGGCTCTCGCCTCAAGGAAGCGTGATCTGCGATCTCACTTCAACTCCCGCCCCATTCTCCTCTCCGCTGCGCAGAGTGCAAAAGCGGGAGAGTGCGACGTAAGTACTTTGCGACTTGGCGTTGAAGCATGTTCAGTCGTGAGACGCGTCGTCACGCCGGAGTTGTGACCTACGGCCAGACGGCGTCGTCACACAGAAGGCGTAACCGACAAAAGAGGTTTTATGACCGAGACAAAGCAAGAACGTTCTCCCCGCGTCAATCCGCTGAGCGGTATGAGCCAGTTCCGCCGTTTGTTTGCGTTCGTGCAACCCTACCGTGCGCGCCTGGCCGTGATGTTGGTGGCCGTGGTGCTCGGCAGCATTCTGTCCCTGGCCGGACCGTACGCGCTGCAATTCCTGATTGACGCGGTTTTCAGCCGCAACGATGCCGCGCTGCTCAATCGCATCACCCTGATCCTGATCGGCATCTTTGCCCTGCAGAGCGTCGTCTACTTCGTGCGCAGCTACCTGCTCGCCACGATCGGCGAACGAGTTCTGGCCGACATGCGCGTGACGCTCTTTGAGCATCTGCAGCGCCTGTCGCTCAGCTTCTTCAACGAACGTCGCACCGGTGAACTGGTCAGCCGTTTGACCAACGACGTCGCCACGGTGCGCAGCGCCGTCACTTCGGACATCTCCACGGCGCTGTCACAGGCGCTGACCTTTGTGGGCGCGTTCATTCTGATTATCGTGACCAACTGGCGCCTGACGGTCTTCATGCTGGCGCTCATTCCGTTCGTGATGATCGTCGCCATCATCTTCGGCCGGCGCCTGCGCAAGCTCTCCACCGCCGTGCAGGATCAACTTGCCAACGCGACCACGGTGCTGGAAGAGGCCATCGGCGGCGTGCGCGTGGTGCAATCATTCACGCGCGAAGCCTACGAAGTGGGACGCTTCCGGCACAGCATCCAGCAGACGCTGGTCCTGGCCTTCAAGCGCATCCGCCTGAGTTCGTTGTTCGGCCCCCTGGCGTCGTTCATGGGCTTTGCGGCTGTCGTCTCCGTCTTCTGGTTTGGTGGGCACGAGGTGCTGGCCGGCCGCCTGACGGCCGGCCAACTGCTGATGTTCCTCATCCTGACGCTGACCATTGCCGGCTCCATCGGCCAGTTCAGCGGCCTGTGGACCAGCCTGCAAGAGGCGCTGGGCGCTAGCAAGCGCCTGTTTGAAATCCTGGACGCGGAGCCGGACATTGCCGACGCGCCAGGCGCGGCGCCGCTGCCCTCGGTCGTAGGGCGCATCACGTTCGACGGAGTCTCTTTTGCCTACAAGGATAACCCCAGCACGGCCATTCTCAACGACATCCAGTTGGATGTGCGCCCCGGCGAAGTGTTGGCGTTGGTCGGCCCGAGCGGCGCGGGCAAAACCACGCTGGTCAACCTGATCCCGCGCTTCTATGATCCCACGGCCGGCCGCCTCTGTGTGGACGGGCAGGACATCCGCGGCGTGCAGGTCAAGAGTCTGCGCGATCAGATCGCCATTGTGCCGCAGGAGACGCTGCTGTTTGGCGGCGCCGTGCGTGAGAATATCCTGTACGGCCGCCTGGAAGCAAGCGAGGCCGAGATGATGGAAGCCGCGCGCGCCGCGAACGCGCACGACTTCATCACCCAGCTGCCCAACGGCTATGACACCGTGGTCGGGGAACGGGGCGTCAAGTTGAGCGGCGGCCAGCGCCAGCGCATCGCCATTGCGCGTGCGATTCTCAAAGACCCGCGCATCCTCCTGCTGGACGAGGCAACCTCATCGCTGGACAGCGAGAGCGAGGGGCTGGTGCAGGAGGCGTTGGAACACTTGATGCGCGGCCGCACGAGCGTCGTCATTGCGCACCGGCTCTCCACGATTCAGAATGCGGATCGGATTGCCGTCCTGGAAGAGGGGCGCCTGGTGGAGATTGGCACGCACGACGAACTGATGAAGCTCGATGGCTTGTACGCGCGCCTCTACCGCATGCAGTTCAAGCTCGACGAGTCGCCGGTCGTGACCCTCCCTGAGAATGGGCATGACGAGCCGGTCGCAGCGCCCCGGCGGCGCTCGTTCAATTTCCTCTCCGGGCTGACCTGAAAATCGGCCGCGGATGAACACGAAGCGCCACGGATTGCCTGCTATCATCTGCGATTATGCCCCCGATATGAGTAACTGACCTGGAATTCGTCGTTGCGCGCCTGCCTGAATGGCCCGCGCGCAGGTAAAGAAACTGAGCGATGCCGGTCATTACGATTTCTCAACAGTTTGGCAGCTACGGCGATGCGGTCACGGAGTTGGTCTGCAACAGATTAGGTTACCGGAGCCTGGACACGCACCTGATGTGGGGCCTGGCTGCGCAGGCCGGCCTGAAGCTTGAGAAGGTGATGACCTTGTCTGAAGATCGTTATCGGCCGCGTACGAGGATGGAGCGTTTCTCTCGACACCTGCCGCCATACACAAGGCATCCTGTGATGTGGGCCGAGTATGGCGCGGCGATCGGCCGCGAACTCCTGGCGGCAAAGTCGGTCATCCAACTGATTCAGGCTGCATACGAAAGAAGCAACATCGTGATTGTGGGCCGCGGCGGGCACGTGGTGCTGCGTGATAAACCAGACGCACTCCATGTGCGTCTGATTGCACCGTTGACCCTGCGCATTCGACGCCGCCAGCTGCGCGGATTGACCATCGAGGCGGCGCGTGCGCAGGTGATTGCGTACGATCGAGCCGCGGCCGAGTTCATCCAACGCTACCACGGCGTAGACATCGCCGATCCCACCCTTTACGATTTAGTCATCAACACCGGCACGCTGCCTTTACCAGCCGCGGCCGATCTGATCATCGGCGCGCTGGCTGCTCTACCGACACGAGCCTGACGCAGTCACAACGTTTTTCATGATGGACTGCTGTCGGCCGCCGCGGCTACCGCGCCGCTGACGACGAGTTGGCGCGCGGCCTCAATCAACGGATACATCACCACGTCGGCAGTCACGAAGGGCACGTGCTGGCGCAGCAAGGCATAAACCGGCGCGGTGCCGCGGCCCAGGAGGGTCGTTGGGCCGAGCACCTGGCGGCGGAAGTCAATCCCCTGGGCCGCGGCCAGCAATTCCATCGCCAGGATAGACTCCAGGTTGCGCAAGATGCGCCGCGCCTGACGGCCAGCAATCGGCCCGTTGCTCACATGATCTTCCACATTGGCCGAGGTTGGAATTGTGTCCGCACTGGCTGGGTGAACCAGGGCTTTATTCTCGCTGCACAGGGCGGCCGCTGTGTACTGCACCAGCATGAAGCCGCTGTTCAGGCCGCCATCGAGGGTCAAGAAGGGCGGCAGCACATGCCCGTTGCTGTCCGCATCCAGCTTTTGCGCCTCCTGAAAGGTCGGGATTTCGGCGAAATCCACCACATACCGCAGCCGCACGCGATCCGCGCCCGATTCAATGCGG
>JBGAVB010000190.1:0-5604 GCA_044228345.1 Anaerolineae bacterium
GCGGATCGTTACGGCATCCCCATTATCGAGGATGATCCCTATGGCGAGCTGCTCTATGAGGGCGAACATTTACCCAGCCTGGTGCAGTTGGACTGTGAACATCTCGAGTCGCGAGCGTGCGACGGTCACGGCTACTTCAAGGGCAATATCATCTACCTGAGCACGTTCTCCAAGACGCTGGCGCCCGGCCTGCGTCTCGGCTGGATTGTGGCGCCGGTGGAGGTCATTCAGAAGTGCGTGCAAGCCAAGCAGGGCATGGACCTGCACAGCAGCATTTTTGATCAAATGGTGGCGTACGAGGTGGCCAAGGACGGCTTCCTGGAAAAGCATGTACGCACCTTACGTAAGGTCTACGGTGAACGCCGAGATGTGATGCTGGCGGCCATGGCGCGCTACTTCCCGCCAGGTGTGCAGTGGACGCACCCGCGCGGCGGCTTGTTCTTGTGGGTGGAATTACCGCCGGAGATCAATGCGGAAGAGCTGCTGCAGGATGCCGTGCAAGAGAAGGTGGCGTTTGTGCCTGGGCATGCGTTCTATGCCGCTGGCCGCAGCGGCGGGCATCTCAACACCATGCGCCTCAACTTCTCCAATGCGGAGCCAGCCATGCTCGAAGAAGGAATTCGACGCCTGGCGCGCGCCATTGAGCGGCGTATGACCGGCCAAACGACGCTGGTGGCCGCACCGACGCCTGCTTTGAGCATGAACTAAGCGCAGTTCGACTTGCTTGCCCGGGCCGCGTGCATCGGCGCATTGCCTGTGGCGTATATGAACACGAAGGACGAAAGATCAGTGTGGATGACCGTTCGTCCTTCGTATTATCCTCGCAGGAAATCCGGTTGCCGGCGCTGTGGTCAGAATCGCCGCCTAGCGCCCAAGACCGGGTTTTGGGTAAACCTGGCTGTGGACCGCTTCAAAGGAGACGAACAGTGCCAACCTATTTTGTGCGCGACATCATGAGTTCTCCGGCCCTCACGATTCATTATGAGGCCGACCTGGATGAGGCGGCAGCCACGTTGGAAAGCCAGAAAATCCGTCGTTTGCCGGTGTTGGATGACGATGGGCAGCTGGTGGGTATTCTGACCCAGGGCGATGTACGCGTGGCCTCGATGGCGACGGCTGTGGACCCCTATGACCCCAGGTCAGCCACCTGGTTGACTGTCGGCGACGCCATGACGCGTGACGTCTATACCGTGGCGCCAGACGCCCCAGTGGTGGAAGTGGTCGAGATGCTGTTGGCGCACAAAATCGGCGGCCTGCCAGTTGTGGATGGCGATGGCGCTGTGATCGGGATGGTGACAGAGACAGATATTTTTCGACTGCTCGTACGCGAGTGGAAAGAAACTTAACCGATTTTGCCAAGCGACGTGGCTAACGGTTGCTTGCGGATGGAAAACAGCAAAGCGAAGGAGATTATATGGATATCGGAGTCCCGCGTGAACGCAGGGCCAGCGAGTATCGGGTGGGCATCACGCCGGCAAATGTGCAGATTTTGCACGACGAAGGACATCGCATCTACGTGGAGCAAGGCGCCGGCGTCGGCAGCGGCTACAGCGATGAGGATTACCGTCGCGCGGGCGCAATCCTGGTCTATGCCACCGAAGAGGCGTTTGCCCGCGCCGAGCTCGTACTCAAGGTAGCTCGTCCTACGCCCGAAGAAACCATCTGGCTGCGCAGCGACCAGGTTGTCTGTGGCTTCTTGTACCTGCCGGCCGCGCGCAAAAGCCGTGTGCAGCACTTCCTGAACAACCATGTCACAGCCATCGGCTATGAGACCATTCAAGAGGACGATGGCTCGCTGCCTGTGCTGCAGCCAATCAGCGAAATCACCGGCCGCATGTGCGCCCAAGTGGCCGCGCGCCTGCTGGAGAACACCAGCGGCGGCAAGGGTATTCTGTTGGGCGGCGTGCCTGGGGTGGCGCCGGCGGAAGTCGTCATTCTGGGCGGCGGCATGGTTGGCGTCAACGCCGCGCGCGTTTTCCTCGGCCTGGGCGCCAACGTGTACCTCCTGGATCAGGACAGCAAGCGCCTGCATTTTATTGATAACCTGTTCATGGGGCGGGTGGTTACGCTGATGTCCAATCCACTCAATGTGGACAAGATGGTGCGCTTTGCTGATGTCGTCGTCGGCGCTATCCAGGTGCCCGGCGCGCGCTCACCGATTCTGATCAGCCGCGAGCTGGTGCGCAGCATGAAGCGCCGCTCCATCATTATGGATGTGGCGGTGACGACGGGCGGCTGTGTGGAAACCACGCGACCCACCACGCACACATCCCCCACGTACATCGAAGAAGGCATAATCCATTACTGTGTCCCGAATATGACCGGCATTGTGGCGCGTACGGCCACGCACGCTTTCAACAACGCAGCCTGGCCCTATATCCATAGTATTGCGTCTGAGGGTTTGGATGCGGCCATCGAGAAGTCACCATCACTGGCACGCGGCGTAAGTATCCGGGCGGGCAAGATCTTGCTGCCTGGCCTGGCTGCCGCCTACAGTATGAGCTCATAAAGAATGTGGGATGATTGAGCTATGAATAACTGGATGATGCGCTGCTGGAACAAAATCGTTCTAGCCGATCAAGCGGTGCAGGCTGTCAAGTCAGGGGATCGTCTTTTCTTGACAGGCAATTGCAGCGTGCCTCAACAACTCCTCAGCGCGCTGGTCAACCGGGCCGCGGCCGGCAATGTTGAGAATGTGGAGATTGTGCAGGTTCTAACGATCGGCGATGCCAAGTATGTAGCGCCAGAAATGGCGGGCAAGATTCGCGTCAATGCCCTCTTCATCAGCCACAATGTACGCGGCGCGGTGAACGATGGCCGCGCCGACTTTACGCCGGTCTTTTTATCGGAGATTCCGGGCTTGTTCCGCAATGGGCAGCTGCCGCTTGACGCTGCCTTGATTCACTGCTCCCCGCCCGATGAGCACGGCTATCTGTCATTTGGCGTGGAGGTTGGCCTGACCAAGCCGGCCGCACAAAATGCGAAGATCGTCATCGCGGAAGTCAACGAATTCATGCCGCGGGCCCTGGGGGACAGCTTCATCCACATCAGCAAGGTAGACTACATGGTGCCGGTCAGCTATCGGCTGCCGGAAGTGCCGCAAGGCACGCCCGGCGAGCTGGAGAAGAAAATTGCCGAGCACATTGTGGACCTGATTCCTGACGGGGCCACCATGCAGATGGGAATTGGCGCCATTCCCGACGCCGTGCTGCATTTTCTCAACAGCAAGCGCGATCTGGGCATTCACACCGAGCTTTTTTCTGACGGCGTCATTCCCCTCGTGGAAGCTGGGGTCATCAACAACGAACGCAAGACGCTGCATCCTGGCAAAATCGTCGCCGGGTTCATCCTGGGCAGCCAAAACCTGTATGAATTTGTGGACAACAACCCGATCGTGGAGTTCCACCCGCAAGATTATGTCAATGACCCGTTCATCATCGCGCAGAATGACAACATGGTTTGCATTAATTCTGCCATCGAGGTGGATGTGACAGGCCAGGTATGTGCAGATTCGATCGGCACCAAGTTCTACAGCGGGGTTGGCGGACAGTTGGACTTCATCTACGGCGCCTCTCGCAGCAAAGGCGGCCGGCCCATTATCGCCCTGCCCAGCACCACCAAGAATGACACGGTCTCACGCATTGTTCCCATGCTGCAGCCGGGCGCGGGCGTCACCACGAGCCGCAACCATGTCCATTACGTCGTGACAGAGTACGGCGTCGCCGAGTTATACGGCAAGACGATCCGCCAGCGCTGTCTCAATTTGATTCGTATCGCGCATCCCAAGTTTCGTGACGATCTGACCGCCTGGGCCCAAGAGCAGCACTACCTCTAGCGCCCCTTGTCGTTTACCTGTGCAGAAGCCCGCTTTCTTGGCGAAAGCGGGCTTCTGCATGATTCACATCACCAACTCTTCACTGATTTCCCATAACCGGCGGCGCACCGCCACATCGCGACTGTGCGGGGCGGAGGGAACAGCGCGCTGGTTGTCAAAGTAGGCGCCGGTCACCGTCTCCACCTCAGGCGAGGAAGCCAGGTAGACCGAGGTGCGTGCGCCTGCGTCCGGGGTGGCGCCGCCGATGCCAAATCCGGTTTGCAGCAGCTTGGTGCCAATGACGCCGGGATGCAGGCAGTTGGCGGTCACACGGGCGTCGGCCGTACGTGCGGCCAGCTCATAGGTAAAGAGCACATTCGCCAGCTTGGACTGCGCATAGGCCTTGTAGCCGCCAAAGGCGCGCGCGCCTTGCAGGTCGTTGAAATCAATCTGTCCACGCTGGTGCGCGACGGAGCTGACGGTGATGATGCGCGCGGGCGCGCTCTGTTTGATTTTATCCAGCAAGAGGTTGGTCAGCAGGAAAGGCGCCAGGTGATTGACGGCGAACGTCATCTCAAAGCCGTCCTCGGTGACCTGGCGTTCGTTCATGAAAACGCCCGCATTGTTGATGAGCACGTGCAGCTGCGGATAACGCGTCTGCACCGCAGCCGCCAACTCACGCACCTGGCGCATGGATGAAAGGTCTGCGGAAATAAAATCAACTCGCTCATGACCAGCCGCTTGGCGCAGCTCGGCCACGGCCTCCTGCCCACGGGCAATGTTGCGACCGTGGAGGATCACCGTATGGCCCTGCACAGCCAGCGCCCGCGCCGTGGCCTTGCCGATGCCATCCGTGGCGCCGGTGATCAGGATCGTTTTCGGATTCATGGTTCGTGTTGTGCCTTTCTCTGAACTTTGCTTTGGATTGATTGGACTGCCAATGCTCGCGGGGGGTCACAGGTAATCTGCCGTTTTGATGACCGGTTCTGGGAATGGCACGAACACAGCGGTTCGCCCTGCCGCGCGTGCGGTCACTGGAGTGAATTTGGAAACTACCCGCGGCCATTCATTGTAAGCTGCCACAATCGCCCAATACACGGATGGGCGATTGTGGCGCTGCGACGGCGGTACATACGGATGTGGTGTCGAGGTTGGCCTCCACGGGCCTCCTGGCCCCACCCATGCTCCCGCATATGGGGTTGCCGTTGGAGCAACCCATTGCGGGTCCGGAGTTCCAGGCATCATCATTGCAGGCGCAGGAGTGAGAGTTGGCAAACACACGACGCTGATACAAGGCCCGCCGTAAGCCGGCGGCGCCGCTGGCAGCGCAGGATCAGGCCCGTTGCAGTTACTGGCTCCCTCACATTCTCGGTGACCCGAAGGATCCACGAAGCGCAGAGGATTATTGGCCGTATAGCTGTACCGATTCAGACTCTGCGGATTGCCCGGCTGCGGCACGATCGTATCCGCGCTGATGAACCGCCCGATGACCGGATCATACCAGCGGGCGTTGTAGAACAGCAAACCACTGCCGCTGTCCCGCCGCCGCCCCGTGAAGTTGAAGGTCGTCGGCGTCGCGCCGGCCGTGTAACGGGGCGCGCCGTAGGGGTAGTACCGAATCTCGGTGTTGGCGTCCAGCCGATTCCCCGCGCTGTCCAGCGTCAATGCGGTGGAGCCGAGATGATCGGTCAACAGGTAGTAGAGCGCGCCGCCGCTGCTCTCCGCCACGCGCACGGAACCGGCGTAATAGTACTTCTTGACCGCCCCGTTGTCTACTTCGTAGTAGTTGC
>JBGAVB010000191.1:0-5559 GCA_044228345.1 Anaerolineae bacterium
CCTCGCCTTTCCCGTGACCGATCTCGCCCGTGCGCGACAGTTCTACGGCAAGTTCCTCGGCTGCCCGGAAGGCCGCAGTTCGGACGAATGGGTGGACTTCAACTTCCGCGGCCACCAGATCGTCGCCCACCTGGTGAAGCGTACCGCCACGGATGACCCGACCAACACGGTCGACGGCAAGCAGGTGCCGGTGCGCCACTTCGGGCTGGTGCTGCCGATGGACGAATGGCTGAGCCTGGCGCACCGCCTGGATGATAAGCCCATGCTGACCGATTTGGCCGTGGGTGAACTACGCCGCTGGCTGTATGCTGAAGCCGCCGATCTGGAGTTGGATGCGCAAGGGCGGTTCATTCTCCCACCGGAGCTGCGCGAATTTGCCAGCATCACCAGCAACGTCATCGTGGCTGGCGTTGGCACCCACCTGGAACTATGGACGCCGGAGTTCTGGCAGACGCGACGCGCGCACCTGATGCAGGACAACGAGATGACGTCTCTGTTCCGGGCGTTGAGCGTCTAGGCATGGCTGCGCAAACCACGGTGACCGCTGTGGCTGAAGGTCACGTGCCTGTGCTCTTGGCGGAAACGCTGGAAGCCCTGGCCCTGCAGCCCGGCGCCGATGTGATTGATGGGACGTTGGGCGGCGCGGGGCACGCCGAGGCGATCTTACAGGCCACGGCTCCCACTGGCCGCCTCCTGGGTTTGGATGCAGACCCGGCCGCCGTGGCGCGCGCGCGCATCCGCCTGGCGCCGTTTGGCGAGCGCGCGCTGCTGGCGCAGGCCAATTTCGATCAGATGCGCATTGTCGCCGGCGCCTACCGCCTGACCCCCGCGGCCATTGTGCTCGATCTCGGCCTGTCATCCTATCAGTTGTCTGCTGACGGCCGTGGCTTCAGCTTCTTGGGCAATGACCGCCTGGACATGCGTTTCAATCCGGCTGTCGGTCGCTCAGCCGCTGAGCTGGTGAACACGCTGGAAGAGACTGAGCTGGCCGACTTGATCTTTCGCTACGGGGAAGAGCGCCTCTCGCGGCGCATTGCGCGTGCACTGGTGGCCGCCCGCCCCGTGGTTGAAGCTCGTGCTGCGGCTGAGGTGATCGCCCGGGCCGTGGGATGGCGTCATGAACACATTCACCCGGCCACGCGCACCTTCCAGGCGCTGCGGATTGCGGTGAACGATGAACTAGGCGCGCTGGAAAGGGTGCTGCCCCAGGCGCTGGACTTGCTGCAGCTCGGCGGGCGCCTGGCTGTCATCAGTTTTCATTCACTGGAGGATCGCGCAGTCAAGCAGTTCATGCAGCGCGAAGCCAGCGATTGCATTTGTCCCCCGCGTCTGCCAGTCTGTGTGTGCGGACATCATGCTCGCCTGCGCCTCATCACGAAGAAGCCTATCATGGCCGGCGAGGCCGAGATTCGTCGCAACTCCCGCAGTCGCAGCGCACGACTGCGGGCCGCCGAGAAAATCGCCTGAAAACTTAGCCTACGACTATCAGGGCGCGCCGGAGGTGACCCCTATGCTATTTCCAATACCGAGAACGTTGTGGCGGCCGCTAACCATCTTCAATCGCCGTCGTCGCAGTATGACAGCGGGTGAGCAGACAGGACTTTACCTGGCGGTGCTGTTTGTCGTGTGCCTGGCTTTTTTTGCCCTGCTCTTGCCCAACGGCGAGATGGCCGCAGCGCAGCATGAGATTTTTGTGGCTCAGGCGCGCTACCAGGAAATGCGTATCGCCAATGCTGAACTGCGTGTGCAAATCAGCCAGTACACGAGCATGAGTGCGTTGGAAGCACGCGCGAAAGCGGCTGGTTTTGTCGCGGCCGATCGCCGCGTGTACGTGACGGTGCCCGAGCTGCCTGCTGCCGCCGGCGCACCTGGAAGTCTTGTTCATCGCTAGGGGCTATCGCGCATGGAGTCTCTCACACAGCGTTCTTTGCCACGCGTACGGGCCGTATTTGCCGCGATAGTCATTGTCCTCGTTGCGATCGGTCTGCAGCTCGTGCGTCTGCAGGTGCTCAAGGCTGCGGCTGCGCCCGCGGCTCAAGGTCAAAACCAGTACGGCAATTTTCTGCTTCCGCATCGCGGCAGTATTGTGGATCGCGCAGGCAATCTGTTGGCGACCGATGCCGTGCGCTATCAGATTTCAGCCGTCGGTGCGATCACTGAAACCGCGATCATTTCGTTGACGCAGCGCCTGGCGCCGTGGCTGCAGATGCCGCCCGTTGAGTTGGAAAAACGCCTGCGCAACCATCGCGGCGGCGTGACCGTGCTGAAATTCTACGCCAGCCAGGCCGCCGCCGCGGAGATCGAGCGTTGGAAAACCCGCTCGCTGCGCGTGGAACGCTTGCCGCGGCGCTTCTATCCAGAAGATACTGACGGCGCCTTTGTGCTCGGTTTTGCCACAGCCGACCAGATCGGCCGCTATGGGGTGGAGGCCAAATACGACGCTTTTCTGCGCGAGAATGGCGACATGGCCGTCACGAACCTGGAGAATCACGTGCGTCCCTTGTCCCCGGACTTTAGCCTGGATATTCCGTCGGCCGTTGGTCGTGATCTGGTCTTGACGATTGATCGCCGCATCCAGGCTGCGGTCGAAGATGAGCTAAAGTTCGCTGTAGACTACTATGGCGCGACCGGCGGCACGATTATCGTCATGGACCCGAAGACCGGCGAGATATTGGGCATGGCTTCCGCGCCCGGCTACTCGCCTAACACGTTCTATGAAGTGCAGGCCGCGCCTGATCAGCATGACCCATTTGCCGACCCGGCGCTCGGACTGCTCTATGAACCAGGTTCGGTCTTCAAGATTGTCACGATGGCCTCTGGCCTCGATTCGGGGAAAGTGACGCTCGATCAGAAGTTCGAGGATGTCGGCGTTCTGGAGGTGGGCGAACGGCAGATTCGCAACTCGGACCGCCAGGCGCACGGCAAGGTCGCCATTCCGACGATTTTGCAGAATTCCTTGAACATCGGTTCGGCGCAGGTGGCCCTGGCGATGGGCGCCGACACGTTCTATTCCTACGTCGAGCGTTTCGGCTTCGGCAATGTCACCGGCGTTGACCTGGCCGGTGAGGTGCGCGGCATTGTCAAGAAGCCCAAGTCCAGTACGGAATGGAGCCCGTCCGATCTGGCGACCAATGCCTTTGGTCAAGGCATCAGCGTCACACCCATGCAGATGATCTGCGCGGTGTCGGCTGTGGCCAACAACGGCGTGATGATGCGGCCCCATGTTGTCAAGGCCATCGTAGATCATGGGCGTTGGTACGAGATTGAACCATCGCCCGCGCGCGTCGCGATTTCGCCGCAGACTGCGCGTTTGATGACGGATGTCCTGGTGAGCGTCGTGGAAAAGGGCGGCACGAATCAGGCCGCGGTGCCTGGCTATCGCATTGCGGGCAAAACCGGCACGGCTGAGATTCCAGGCCGCACCGCGTACGATTCGGATTTGACCATTTCGACCTACGTCGGTTATGCGCCGGCCTCTGACCCGCGCTTTGTGGTGCTGGTTAAGCTGGATAAGACGCGCTTGTCGGTGTGGGCGGGGCATACCAGTGCGCCGACCTTCCAGCGCCTGGCGCGACGACTCTTTGCCTTGATGAACATTCCCCCCAGTGACGAATAAACCGATGATGCCATTGACTTTGTCACATTTGGTTGCTGTATTGACTCACCAACCGTCAACCGCGGCGATCTCTGATCTCCAAATGCCGATCTCAACCGTGGTGGTTGATTCGCGGCAGGTTGAACCGGGCGCGGTGTTCGTGGCCCTACCTGGGGAACGCACCGACGGCCATTCCTTCGTGACCGACGCCTTGCGCCGAGGGGCCGTGGCGGCCATCGTGGAGCAGGACGTGGTTCCAGATGCTGAGTGTTGGCTCGTGGATACCCGAGCATTCACGCTCCAACACTCAGCTTCACCTTCGAACTGGCCGCCGACCGGCAAGCCGCTCGTGCTGCGCGTGGAAAACTCACTGCGCGCGCTGCAAGCCTGGGCCGCGGCCTGGCGCACCGACTGCGGCGCGGTCAGCGGCCTGCGGGTGATCGGCATCACCGGCAGCGTGGGCAAAACGAGCACGAAAGAATCGGCGGCCGCGGTGCTGACGCAGCGTTTTTCCACGCTGAAAAGCGCGGGAAACCAGAATAATGAGATTGGCGTGCCGTTGACGCTGCTGCGTTTGACCGCCAGCGTGCAGCGTGCAGTGCTTGAAATGGGCATGTATTACCCGGGCGACATCGCGCTGCTGGCGCGTCTGGCGCGACCAGATATTGGCGTGATCACCAACGTCGGCCCCGTGCACCTGGAGCGCGCAGGCAGCATCGAGCGGATTGCCCAGGCCAAGGCTGAGTTGGTTGAGGCTTTGCCGGCCGCGGGGGTGGCCATTCTCAACCGCGATGATCCGCTTGTGATGCAGATGGCCGCGCGCAGTGCGGCGCGTGTTTTCACCTACGGCCTCGACAGCCGCGCCGACCTGTGGGCGGATGAGGTGATCAGCGAAGGGCAGGATGGCATCCGCTTTGTCCTTCACTATGCGGGCGAGCATCTGCATATCAAAGTGCCGACGTTGGGGCGACACAGTGTGCACACGGCGCTGCGGGCCGCGGCGGTTGGCTTGATTGAAGGTTTGAACTGGCAAGAGATCGTGGAGGGCTTGCAGGATGTGCAAGGCCAACTGCGCCTGGTGGTGGCGCCTGGCCTGCGCGGCATCACGATCATTGATGACACCTACAGCGCCAGCCCGGCCGCGACCCTGGCGGCGCTCAATTTGCTGGCCGATCTACCCGTCTCTTCCGACGCGCGCCGCATTGCTGTGCTGGGCGATATGCTTGAATTGGGCGATCACACCGAGATTGGACACCGCAAGGTGGGCCAGCGCGCGGCCGATGTGGTTGCCAGGCTGGTGACGGTCGGCCCACTGGCTCGTTTGATTGCCGATGAGGCGCTGAATGCCGGGATGACGCCAGGCAGCGTGGCGCAGGTGAATGACAATGCCGGGGCGGTCACTGTCTTGCGCAGCATGGTGCAGCGTGGGGACTTGGTTCTGGTCAAAGGCTCACGCGCCTTGCACTTGGAGGAGATTGTGGCCTCCCTCAGTCGGCTGGATGATGAGGCTGCATAGCCCATGGCCTATTCCTTAACACTCGGCGCCATCGCCTTTTTTTTGGCCGTCATCTGGGGACGGCCGCTCATCAGCTTGTTGGTTCGTAATCGGATCGGCAAGCAGATTCGCATCGAAGGGCCGACCTCCCATCAAGTGAAGACCGGCACTCCCACGATGGGCGGCCTGATGATCTTGATTCCGGTTATCGTCATTACCAGCGCCCTCAACGTCGCCAATCTGCTGGGTTGGAACATCATCGGCCGTTCGGTTCTCGTGCCGATGACCGTGTTGCTCGTGTTTGGCGCGCTGGGCGCGATTGACGATTTGGAAGGGGTGCGAGGACGCCGCGCCAAAGGCGAAGGCATCCTGGGACGGTGGAAAGCGCTGGCGCAGGTCATTCTGGCGACGCTGGTGGTGCTTTTCTTGCACTTTGTGCTGGATCTGCGCAGCCTGGCCCTGCCGGGAC